>JAIBJH010000089.1 GCA_020029455.1 Hyphomicrobiales bacterium | reverse complement strand
TGTTAGAAGCATAAACACAATTTGACGTTGGGTAAACGGTCTAGGCGTCCATGAAGATGCGACTAGAAAGAGACTAGTTGAGGGTAAAATTTCACTAAGTGTTTGAAAAAATGGCGCGCCCGAAAGGATTCGAACCTCTGACCCCCAGATTCGTAGTCTGGTGCTCTGATCCAGCTGAGCTACGGGCGCTTATGTCCGGCGCCTTGGGCGCGGGAACGGGGCCTCAATAGTACGGCCTCCCGTGAAAGGCAAGCGCGCTAGCCGCGAGCCTGGAACATGTGCTCCGCCATGCTGAGGGGCTGGTCAGGCAGCGTCAGCAAAAATACCGTTCCGTCGGGGCCGGTTGACTTGACGGTGATGGTGCCGGCATGGGCCTGGACAAGCTCTGCCGATATGGCCAGGCCAAGGCCAGTGCCGCCGGGTTTTGCGGCAGACTGGAAGGCCTCGAAAAGTTTCTCGCGCACGCTTTCGGGAATGCCGGGGCCGTTGTCGGCGATCTCGATCGCTGTCACGATTCCCTCGCGCCAGGCACGCACTTCCACGCGCGGCGGCGCCTTTCGTTCACTTGCAGCATCGAAGGCCTGGACGCAGTTGCGCACCAGATTGGTGAGGATGCGCGTCAGCTGTTCGCGGTCGGCATCAACGGTCACGGAAGGAGCGACCAGCAGTTTCAATTCCAGACGCGGCAATCCGGCAAGGGCGAAAGTCTCCAACACATCGCGCACCACAGGCTCAAGCGCGAACATCTGCCTGTCGGGTGAAGGCTCCTGGGCCTGGCCATATTTCAAGGTCTGGTTGAGGAAGTTGATGGCGCGGTCCAGCGAGCCGATGAGTTTCGGGGCGAAGCGCTGCACATTGGGATCGCGCACTTCCGTCAGGCGGTCGGAGATCAGTTGCGCCGACGTCAACATGTTGCGCAAATCGTGGCTGACCTTGCTGACGGCAAGGCCCAGCGCCGCCAGCCTGCTCTTCTGTTGCAGAAGGTGCTGCAGCTCGCTCTGCATGTCGCGCAAGCCATGCTCGGCAACGCCCAGTTCGTCCTCGCGGCCGCTGGGCGCGATAATGCGCGCGGCATTCTCTGGGTCAGCTGCGAATGCCGTCATGTTTTCGGAGAGCTTTTGCATGGGCCTGACCAAGAGGCGGTTGAGAGCCGCATAGATCATCCCGGCAACAATCGCGGACAACACCAGCGACAGCATCAGGATGTTGAGGCCGAATTTGCGCATGGCATCGATCAGCGGGCGCTCATGCAGCGCGATCTCGATCAGGTCGCCGGACATATTGGGCGGATCGTCGGTGATGCCAATCAGCCGATCGCCGGAACGGAACAGCGCCGAGAGTGCCTCTGGCAATGTATCGACGCGGAACTGGCCGCGCAGATCAAAAGTCTCTTCGACCATTTCGCGGTCGCCGCCACGCAGCACGAGTTGCTTGCGGTTGTCACGCATCAGGGAGACGGCGGTGACGCCTGCGCCTTTCAGGATTTCGGTGCGGAGGGTCTCGTCAACGATGGCGTTGGGGGCGGCCTCGGCGGCAAGGGCCGCAATCTCCGCCTGGGCCACGCGGGCCTTCAGCCACTGGATACGGAAATTGGCAATGGACGGAAGAAAGATCAGGACCTCTCCCAACATCACGAAGATGACAGTCAATGCCAAAACCTTTGTGGAAAGGCCACGGGCCGGCACGGGGCGCGGAACCAGCTTCTCGTTGTCGGACTTGGTCATGGCGGCCAGATTAGCCGAATAGTTTCAGGATTCCGATCATTTTACGCAGCCATGGTTTGCCGGGCAGCCCTGCATAATAGGAAATGGCAGCGCGCTTTCCGGCTTCGCTCAAGGTCGGATAGGGCAAGACGAGGCCGGCGATGGCGGAAATTTTCAGCCTTCGGCTTACGGCCAGGGACCAGAGGGCGATCTGCTCTCCTGCGTTGGGGGCCACGATGGATGCGCCAAGTATCCTGCCGTTTTTCAGGGTGACAATCTTAACCAAACCTTCCGGCGTTCCTTCGGCAACGGCCCTGTCGTTTTCGCCGAAGGACCAACGCAGGATCTTCACTTTCTCGCCATGCGCGGCGCGGGCCTCTGCTTCGTCAAGACCGACATGGGCAAGTTCCGGATCGGTAAAAGTGACCCAGGGGATGATGTCGCTGCGGTTTTTCACAGGCAGTCGGAAGAGGGCATTCCGGATGATGAGGCCAGCATGATAGTTTGCAACATGGGTGAGTTGTAGGCCGGCGGCGGCATCGCCTGCTACATAGACGCTGCGATTGGAAACGCTTCGCAAGGAGCTATCGATCTTGATGCCGCGCGCATCGCGCTCAATGCCTGCGGCCTCAAGGTTAAGGCCTTCAATGTTGGCCGCGCGGCCGGCCGCCACAAGAAGATGCGTGCCGCTGATCTTCTGCCCATCCTGCAACTGGACTTCAATGCCGGCTCCTGCACTTCCTATCGAACGGACGCTCACATTTGTGTGGATGACGATGCCTTCACTTCTCAGTTGTTCGAGCACCACCGCCACCAGTTCGGGATCATCCTTTGCAAGGCATAGTGCGGCATCCAGGACAGTTGCCCCGGAGCCCAGCCTGCGAAATGCCTGGGCCAATTCAAGACCCACCGGACCTGCGCCGATGATGACGAGGTGCCCGGGAAGCGTGCGGTTCTTGAAGATGGTCTCATTGGTGAAATAGGGCGCCTCGACAAGGCCTGGAATGGCGGGAATGGCGGGGCGCGATCCCGTGGCGATGACAATGCGGCGCGCCTCGAAGGGCTCGCCATTTGCTTCCAGCACATTGCGGCTGGTGAAGCGCGCTACAGCGCGCACCACCTTCACGCCAAGGCCTTCAAAGCGCGCCTGCGAGTCATGAGGGGCGATGGCGGCGATCACGCCATCCACGTGGTCCATGACCTTGGTAAAACTGATCTCCGGCTCATCGGCCACAACACCCAAAGAAGCAGAACTGCGGTGGGCATGTGCTGCCTTGGCAGCTGCCAAGAGAGCCTTTGAGGGAATGCAGCCGGTGTTCAGGCATTCGCCGCCCATCTCGCCCTTCTCGAAGAGGACGACGCTTTGGCCAAATTGCGCTGCCGCGGCCGCAACGGAAAGGCCGGCCGAGCCTGCGCCAATGACGGCAAGATCAAAGATCATGCAGGTGGGCGCCACCTGCGCAGAGCCACGGGCACGAGGGCCAGAACGCCCAGTGCGGCAAAAGCAATGAGGAGTTCGGCGGTCACAAGCGATGACAAGGACAAATCGAACGGGCAGGCGTGCTCACCCTTCTCGACCACACATGCGGCATGGGCCGCGTTCTGCGCATCGAGTACGCTGTCGAGGCCTTCACCCACATAGGCAAAGGCAAAGGTGGCGGGAATGATGCCGATGGCGGTTGCCAGTGTGAAAGTGCGCAATCTCATGCCGGCAACAGCAGCGGCAATGTTCACCAGCCAGAAGGGAAAAGCAGGAACCAACCGCAAGAAAAGAAGATAGTTGAAGGCATCGCGGGCAAAGCCTTCGCAAACGGCCGCGATCTTCGGGTTTGTTTTGCTGACTAAACTCGAACCCACTGCCGTTTGTAGCACGAGAAAAAACAATGTGGCGCCCAGCGTGGCGCTGAAGACAACGGAAATGCCCGTCACGAACCACCCAAAAAGCAGCCCCCCTGCCACGGTGAGAACGCTGGCGCCGGGCACAGACAGGGCAACCGCGGCCACATAGACGCCCATGAAGAGAAGCAAGGCAAGCAGCCAGTTCTGCTGCGTAAACGTCTCGAGGGCTGCGCGGTGCTCGGCAATCGCCTCAAGCGTAAGGTATTTGTGCAGGCCAAGGACGTAGCCAGCGGCCATCAACAGCAACAGGGCAGCCGGCGCTGCAAAGCGCCGCCACGCGGGTTGCGCTGGCAAAGGCGCTACCGGGTCCATGCTAGCCTCTTTTGGCATAACCCGTCACTTACGCCTTTGCCGGTGGTGCGCCAACGGGGCCTCACCTGCTCGTGAGAAAGCTTGCCCTGCCTGTGTCTATACGTGTGAAATGCGGGGTTGCGGTTTGACTTTTCCAAGGCTTTTGGCCATAAGCCGCCGCAATCCAATAGCAAAGTCTGCCGTTAACCCAAGACCTGCTGCGGGCAAGGCCCAGCAACAGACATCGAAACGCTTTAGTTTCAGTAACTTGGCGCGGCAACCGAAAACGGAGTTCTTGTCGTGAAGCGCACCTTTCAGCCCTCCAACCTTGTCCGCAAGCGCCGCCATGGTTTCCGCGCCCGTATGGCCACCGTCGGCGGCCGCAAGGTGCTTGCCCGCCGCCGTGCCCGCGGCCGCAAGCGCCTGTCTGCCTGATCCATCAACCCCGCATATGGAACGGCTGCTGCGCCGCCGTGACTTTCTCGCGGCGGCAAAAGCGCCTTCCTGCGCCACGCCTTCCTTCGTGATGCGCGCCAAGGACCGCAAGGACGGAAAGGCGCCTCGCGTCGGTTTCACCTGCACAAAGAAGATCGGCAATGCGGTCATCCGCAACCGTATCCGCAGGCGCCTCAAGGAGGCGGTGCGGCTCAGCATGGCGGAACATGCCGCACAGTCCCATGACTATGTGCTGATTGGCCGCCCGGCGGCCCTCACACGGGACTTTGAAGCCATCCGCAAAGACATTATATCGGCGCTTCACAAACTCCACGGCACACCCAACAGGACAGAACAGACGTGATGAACCAGAAACCCGCCATGCCGGACCAGAAGAACTTCCTTCTGGCCATCGTGCTTTCCATGGCCATCATCTTTGCCTGGCAGTATTTCTATGCCGTGCCCCAGTCACAGCAGACACAGCAGGAAGTCCAGCAGCAGCAACAGCAGAGCCAGCAGGCCCAGGTGCCGGGCACGCAGGCGGTAGCTGGCGTCACAGACCGCCAGGTCGCGATTGCCGCAACTGCGCGCGTTCCCATCGAAACGCCGGAGCTTGAGGGCTCGGTCAATCTTGTGGGCGCACAGCTTGATGACTTGAAACTCAAGAACTACAGGGTGACTGCATCGCCTGCGAGCCCGATCATCACCTTCCTGTCTCCTGCAGGAACGGCCAATGCTTATTTTGCCGAGCAAGGCCTTGTTGGGCCAGCGGGGCAATCCGCCAAGTTGCCGGATTCAAAAACAGTGTGGACCGCACCAGCAGGAGTGAAGCTCACGAACGATGCGCCGCTCATCCTCTCATGGGACAATAGCGAGGGCCTGACCTTCCGCCGCGAGATTTCGATCAGCGATGACTATGTCTTCACCGTGAAGCAGACAGTCGAGAACAAGACGCAAGCTGCCGTGGCTATACTTCCTTACGCCCGCATCCAGCGCCAGGACACGCCACACGTTGATGGCTACTACACCTTCTTTGAAGGACTGCTGGGCGTGCAGGACAGCAAGCTGCAGGAAATCAAATACAGTAGTGTTGCCGAGGCTGATGGCAAGGTGAGCGTCGATGCGAAGGGGGGCTGGCTTGGCTTCACCGACAAGTACTGGGGCACAGCACTCATTCCCGACCAGGCACGCGACCTCACCTCCACCTACCAACATTTCAAGATTGGCGAGCGTGACGCCTACCAGACCGACTATCTGGCAAAAGAGCCGCTTGTAATCGCCCCTGGCTCATCAGCTGTCCTTGAAGACCATTTGTTCGCGGGTGCCAAGATTGTCGGCACCATCGATGATGTCGGCCAGAAGTTCGGCGTCGAAAAGTTCGATCTGATGATCGACTGGGGCTATTTCAAGTTCCTGACCCGGCCGATGTTCATGCTGATCGAGTTTTGCAAGGGCATCGCCGGGAACTTCGGCTTGGCGATCTTGCTCGTGACGGTGCTGGTGAAACTCGCCGTCTTTCCGCTGGCCAACAAGTCTTATGCCTCCATGAGCAAGATGAAGAAGCTGCAGCCGGAAATGGAAAAGCTCAAAGCTGAATCCGGCGATGACCGCATGAAGTTGCAGCAGGCCATGATGGAACTGTACAAAAAGGAAAAGGTCTCGCCCATGTCGGGCTGCCTTCCGATTTTCGTGCAGATCCCCATCTTCTTTGCGCTCTACAAGGTAATCCTGACGACGATTGAGCTACGCCATGCGCCATTCTACGGCTGGATCCACGATCTCTCGGCGCCGGATCCCACGAGCCTGTTCAACCTCTTCGGGCTCATTCCCTGGCATCCGCCAGCGCTGCTGATGCTCGGCATTTGGCCCATATTGATGGGCATCACCATGTGGGTGCAGATGCGGCTTAATCCGGCGCCGGCCGATCCCATCCAGGCGTCGATGTTCAACTGGATGCCGCTGATCTTTACCTTCATGCTAGGCTCCATGCCTGCAGGCCTTGTCATCTACTGGACCTGGAGCAACCTTCTCTCCATCCTGCAGCAGAGCTTCATCATGAAGAAGAACGGCGTCGATGTGGACCTTCTCGGCAACATCCGCGACAGCCTGCCCTTCCTCAAGAAGAAGCAGGCGACGTGACGGCCATCACTTTCACGGAAGAGGAACTCAAGGCGGGGCGGAAACTCTTTTCCGCCCCGGCGCGTTTTGTATTGGGCGTTGCGAGCCTTGAGCAACTGCCACCCGTCAAGGGCGTGGAGATTGCTATTGCCGGACGCTCCAACGTGGGCAAATCATCGCTCATCAATGCTCTGACGGGTGTGACCGGCCTTGCCCGTGCTTCCAACACGCCGGGGCGTACACGCGAACTCAATTTCTTCGACATAGCGGGCCGCCTTACCATGGTGGACATGCCGGGTTACGGCTTTGCCAAGGCCTCCAAGAAGGATGTGAAACAGTGGCAGGCTGTGCTCAGAGCTTATCTGCGTGGACGGCCGGGACTGACACGAGCTTTCGTGCTGATCGATGCGCGGCATGGCGTCATGGACCCTGACCTAGAGATGCTCGACATGCTGGATGAGGCGGCTGTTCCCTATCAGCTAGTGCTCACCAAGGCCGACAAGATCAAGGCGAGCGAGCATGCGGCCCTGATGGAAAAGACGCTCAATACAATCGCCAAGCGTGCGGCGGCGTTAACCGTGATTCATGCCACCTCTGCCGAGAAAGCCACCGGCATTCCGGAACTCAGGGCGGAGATTGCCGGGATGCTGAATTAGAATTCTCGCCTTGAACTATGCAAGGCCGAATGACTTTGTCACCCCAAAGAACAGCTCACCTACACTTCCGCAAAACCTACAACATAGTTCTTGCCGTAGGTTTTCGCGCACTTCGGACAGGTGGTGTAGAAGAACCAAACAGGCTTGCCATCAGCGCCCTGGGCATGGGCAAGAGACTTCATCTCTTCGTGCCACTGGCCGGCGTTCCTGTAAGGACCTTCAAACACCTTGGTCACGAAGTCCCCAGACACTGACTTCATCTCTTCATCCGGCAAGTCCTTGTTCACCGCAAAGAGATGTTCTGCCTTGAAGGGCGAGAGGTCGTGGGAGAGAGCCACGAACTGACCCGGCTCCATGGCCTTCGATTCGTCGATCTTCTTCAAAACCCGGGCGAAGATGCTGCCCATGTTGAAGGGAATATGAGCCAGGCTCCTGGTCGTGGCGCGGGCAAATTTCTTGTCCTTGAAATGTAGTTCCTGGCCGTCCCAGCCATCCGGTTTGAAACGGGGACAACAGCCAGTTGGGTTGTCTGACATGTCGTAGTTTGGCAGGGCATTCACTTTCATATCGCACCTCCATAAATTCGGCATCATTCTACCGGGACAACGCGGGTGGCCCTTGATGTGGGTCAAGGAGACAGGAGAGGCTTTCCAACGCTGTCAATTGCCTTATAAGGCAGCCGATTTCGAAAAGGCTCCAAGCCCATGACCGAACTGACCGTCTCCGAAACTGCCCGCATCCTGTCGGAGGCCCTGCCCTTCCTGCAGCGCTATGACGACCAGGTGATCGTGGTGAAGTTCGGCGGCCATGCCATGGTGGACCAGAAGCTTGCCCAGCAGTTCGCCCGCGATATGGTGATGCTCAAGGTGTGCGGCCTCAACCCCATCGTGGTCCATGGCGGCGGCCCGCAGATCAACAAGATGCTCGACAAGCTTGCAGTCAAGGCGGAGTTCCGCGAGGGACTTCGCGTGACCGATGGAGAGACTATGGCAGTTGTCGAAATGGTGCTGGCGGGGGCCGTCAATAAGGCGATTGTCGCCTCGATCCAGCAGGCGGGCGGACGCGCTGTCGGCATTTCCGGCAAGGACGGAAATCTGATGATCGCTGAGCGTTTCACCAAGATCAAGGTTGATCCCAAAACCGGCAAGGAAGAAGTGATCGACTTCGGCCAGGTGGGGGAACCTGCACGCATCAATGCGGAAATTCTCCACACCATCATGAAGAGCGATGCCATTCCGGTGGTGGCGCCCATAGGCGTGGGCTGGGAGGGCGATACCTACAATGTGAATGCCGATACGGCGGCAGGCGCCATCGCCACAGCGACGCAGGCTAAGCGCCTCTTGCTCCTTACTGATGTCGCGGGTGTTCTCGACAAGGACAAGCAGCTCATCAGCGAACTCAAGACGGGCGATGTGCCGCAGCTTATTGCCGATGGCGTGATCACCGGCGGCATGATTCCCAAGGTTGAGAGCGCGGTCGGAGTTGTTGAAACTGGCGTTGAAGGCGTCATCATCCTTGATGGCCGTGTGCCGCACTCCGTGTTGCTTGAGCTTCTCACACCCCACGGCGTCGGCACGCGCATTTCGCGCGCGGGGGTATGAGAGATTTCCGCCATATCGAGAGCTGGATCTTCGATCTCGACAATACGCTTTATCCTGCCTCCTGCCGTCTCTTCGACCAGATGCATGTAAAGATGGGCGAATATGTCATGCGGCATTTTGGCGTTGAATATGCTGAGGCCAAGCGCATCCAGAAGGCGCTCTTCCACAAGCATGGCACCACGCTGCGCGGGCTCATGGTCGAGCATAACCATGCACCGGAAGGCTTTCTCGATTATGTGCATGACATCGACTATGCGCCGGTGGAACCCAACCCGGCCCTCATTGCTGCCTTGGAAAAACTGCCAGGGCGCAAGCTCGTTTTCACAAATGGCACGACCACGCATGCGCGGCGCGTGATGGAGCGGCTGGGCGTGGCGGAGGCGTTTCATGGTGTCTTTGATATTGTCGATTCCGACCACATTCCCAAGCCGCAGCGCATGCCTTACGAAAAATTCCTGAGTGAGCATAGCGTTGAGCCGCAGAAATCCGCGATGTTCGAGGATATTGCCCGCAACCTGGAAGTGCCGCATGAGATGGGCATGGTGACGGTACTGGTGGCATCGGACGACAATGAAGATGCCAAGCTGCTCAATGGCACGGAGGTCATGCCCCATGTTGATCACGTTACAGACGACCTTGCAGGATTCCTGGCGCAATTGAATTTCGGAGAGTGAAATGAAGAACGCACAAGCCATCATTGAAAAAGCCTGGGAGGACCGCGCCAATGTCACTCTGAAAACCAAGGGCGACATCCGAAAGGCGGTAGAGTTTTCTCTCAATCAACTCGACACAGGCAAGGCGCGCGTTGCCGAGAAGATGGATGGCACCTGGCATGTGAACCAGTGGCTGAAGAAAGCGGTGCTGCTCTCCTTCCGGCTCAATGACATGGCGCTGATCGGCGGCGGGCCGGGCAAGGCTAAGTGGTGGGACAAGGTGCCCTCCAAGTTTGATGGCTGGACGGCAAAAAAATTCCGCGATGCGGGTTTCCGCGCGGTGCCCAATTGCGTGGTGAGAAGATCGGCCTATATCGCGCC
>JAIBJH010000296.1 GCA_020029455.1 Hyphomicrobiales bacterium | reverse complement strand
GCAAGACTATTGTTGGGGAAAGCCACCGGGTCTGGAGCCACTGGTGGAATGTAGCGGAATATGCCCTTTTCACCGCGCGGTGTCAAGCGCTATTTTCCTGAATTTCGTCTTTTTTCCTAAGTCATTGGATTTACGGCAGGAATTTATCCCCTGCGCCGCTCACGGCGGGAGGGAAGAAACTTGAGACTTTGTTGCTTGGCGCATGGCTCATCCGCCATCTGGCCTCTGGCAGAGTCTTTGTGCGCTCGGTAGAAGCGGCCATGGCTTCAATCTCCCCCTTCTCACTTCCCGGCCGCTTCTGGCGCGGCAATCTCCACACCCACTCAAATCTCTCTGACGGCGCGCTGCCGCCCGATGATGTGGTGAACCGTTACAAGGCGGTAGGCTATGACTTCGTGATGATGTCGGAGCACTTCACACATCACTTCAACTATCCAATTGCCAATACGCTGCATCACCGTGGCAACAATTTCACCACCATCATCGGAGCCGAGCTTCACGCGCCTGTCACCAGCGCGGGCGAGTGGTGGCATATCGTTGCCGCCGGGCTTCCGCTGGACTTCGCTCCCGTGAAGAAGGGTGAAACGGGCCCTGAGATCGCGCACCGTGCCAAGGAAGCGGGCGCCTTCATCGGCATTGCGCATCCCTCATGGTCACAGCTCACGATCGAGGATGGGCGGGCGCTCGACTTTGCCCATGCCGTTGAAATCTACAATCACGGCTGCGCGATAGAATGCGACCGCGGCGAAGGATTCTATTTGCTCGACCAGATGCTGAACGAAGGTCACCGCCATCTCACGGCCTTCGCCACCGATGACGCGCATTTCAAGGTGCCGGATCATTTTGGCGGCTGGGTCAACGTGAAGGCCGAGAGCCTCTATCCGGATGTTCTGCTGCAGGCTCTGAAGGATGGGCACTACTATGCCTCGCAAGGCCCGCAGTTCCAGGACATCAGGATTGAAGGCCATGAGGTCATAGTCACCTGCTCTCCTGTCGACACCATCGCCATTCTTTGCGGTATCTCGCGCACGGCGCAGGTTGTTGGCCGCGCCATCACCAGCGCTACTCTAAGCCTCAAGAAACTTGAGGATGGTTGGATGATGGAAAAGATCAGCCCTTGGTTCCGTGTGGTGCTAATCGATCACGCGGGCAAGCGCGCCTGGAGCAATCCGATCTGGCTCGACGGCAAGTAACTACCTTCATCTTGCACCCCTCGTTTCATTCGCCGCGATCTGAAAGCCGCCACAAGCAGCTAGAGAATTGGGCAGTTGGAGCGCCGCTACTACTGAACCCTCGCCTCCCTCCCCCACCCGTGCTATTGCAGCGCACCATGACGAAGAAGACTCGCACGGAAACGGATACATTCGGCCCCATCGAAGTCGACGCCTCGAAATATTGGGGGGCGCAGTCGCAGCGTTCGCTCCAGAACTTCAAGATCGGCACGGAAAAGCAGCCCTACCCCATCATCCGGGCGCTCGGCATCGTCAAGCGCGCGGCGGCAGAAGCCAACATGGCGCTGGGCAAGCTTGATCCGAAGCTAGGCAATGTCATCGTGCAGTCCGCCCAGGAAGTGATCGAAGGAAAGCTCGATCTCCACTTCCCGCTCGTCGTCTGGCAGACGGGTTCTGGCACGCAGTCCAACATGAACGCCAATGAGGTGATTTCCAACCGCGCCATCGAGGTGATGGGCGGCGGGATGGGTTCCAAGAAGCCCATCCACCCCAATGACCATGTGAACATGAGCCAGTCGTCGAACGACTGCTTCCCGACGGCCATGCACATCGCCTGCGCCGAGGAAATCCACCATCGCCTCATCCCTGCCCTGCAGAAACTGCGCAATGCGCTGAACGACAAGGCGCAAGGCTGGAAGGACATCATCAAGATCGGCCGCACCCACACGCAGGATGCAACGCCGGTGACGCTGGGCCAGGAATTCTCCGGCTATACCAAGCAAATTGAGAATGGCATTCATCGCATCGAGCAAACCATGCCGGCGCTGATGGAACTGGCGCAGGGCGGCACGGCAGTTGGCACGGGGCTAGCCGCGCCAATGGGCTTTGCTGAACTCGTGGCGGAGAAGATTGCAGCAATCACGCAGATGAAGTTTACATCTGCGCCCAACAAGTTCGAGGCGCTGGCGGCCCATGATGCGATGGTGATGACGCACGGCGCCATCACCACGGTTGCCATGAGCAGCTTCAAGATTGCCAATGACATTCGCTTTTTGGGCTCGGGCCCGCGCTCTGGTCTTGGCGAACTGGCGTTGCCCGAAAACGAGCCCGGCTCCTCCATCATGCCAGGCAAGGTCAATCCCACGCAGTCGGAGGCGCTCACCCAAGTTGCCGTGCAGATCCTCGGCAACAACACGGCGATAGCCTTCGCCGGATCGCAAGGGCATTTCGAATTGAACGTCTTCAATCCTGTGATGGCTTACAATTTCCTGCAGTCGGTAAGACTCCTTGCCGATGCCGCTATCTCCTTCACCGACAATTGCGTGGTGGGGATCGAGCCCCGTCTCGACAATATTGCCAGGGGTCTTGCCAATTCATTGATGCTGGTAACACCGCTCAAGGAAAAATATGGCTATGACCTTGCGGCGAAGATCGCCAAGACTGCGCATAAAAACGGCACCACACTGCGCGAGGAAGCGATCAAGGCTGGGATCCCGGCGGAAGATTTCGATGCCATCGTGCGGCCCGAGAAGATGATCGGGCCAGGCTAGTGGCTGAGATCGTCAACCTGCGCCGCTTCAAGAAGACCAAGGCGCGCGATGACGCCGCGAAACAGGCGGATGAACGCCGTGCCCAATTCGGCCGGACAAAAGCTGAAAAGAACAAGTCCGCTGCCGAGAAGGCGTTAGAGGCAGGCAAGCTTGACGCCCATAAAAGGGATGATTGACATGCTTCGAGGCTTTGCTTCGCAAAGCACCTCAGCATGAGGCAAGCATTATTCCTCACCCTGCGGTGCCCACGCAGTGGGCCTCGAAGGGTGCGCCACGCAGGTTCGCTAACATATGCCTGATAGGCTGAAACGCTCCCTCTCCATCGCGGGCCATCGCACTTCGATTTCGCTTGAGCCGGAATTCTGGGACACACTCAAGCGTGAGGCTGAA
>JAIBJH010000295.1 GCA_020029455.1 Hyphomicrobiales bacterium | reverse complement strand
AAAATCGCCGCATCATTGACCGCGCCTTTGCCGAGGCGAAGGTGCGCCCCACGCCGCGCCTTGAGACAAACTCGATCATGAACGTCATCTCCTCGGTGCGCTCGATGGATCTCTGTTCCATCTTGCCCGACTATTTCAAGAATGCTTTGGGAGCGCTGGAGGGTGTCGTTGCCGTGCCGCTTTCCGAGCCGGAAGTCTCGCATAAAGTTGGGCTTGTCTCGGTGGACCGGGAGCCGTTGTCGCCATTGGTTGCGGCGCTCTTCGATGCGGTCAGGAAGCTCTCGTGACATCCTTGGAAACAAAGAGGCTTAGAATTGCGCCGCTGACTCTCGCCGACGCCCCAGCCGTCCACGAACTCATCACCGAAAAGATCAGCCGTTGGACAGGACCGGTGCCGTGGCCTCATGAGTTGCAGCATGCCGAATGGTGGCTGGACAATACTCCGCCAGAGAAGCGGCTGGGAATGTTCCTGGAAGGAGTGCCGGTAGGTGCAATTAGCATCCCGGCGCAGGACGGTGACGAAGTCGGATTCTGGATCAACGAAAAGTATGAGGGGCGCGGACTTGTCACGGAGGCCGCTGCGGCGGTCATTGACTTTGCGTTTTCGGCTAAGAAGCTCAGTTACCTTGAATCCGCGGTCCACCGGGATAACGTTGCTTCCCGACGGGTCCATGAGAAGCTGAAGTTCAAAATAGTCGGTGAGGCCGATCGCTTCTGGCGGAACAAGCAGGCAAACGTGCCATGCATCATCTACAGACTGACAAAGCAAGATTGGGATTCTTGAGTGGCCAGCTTGACGCTGTCAGGAAATTGCCCGGCGAGTAGCCGTCACGTTTTCTTTTGCGGCAAGGCATCAACGGCCCATTCGGCTTGTTTCCAGCCCGGCACCGGCGGCTCCACCTCGCCCTGCGGCACAAAGGGCGAGCGCTCCACCAGTTGCATCTTGTGAATATAGCGCGGGCAATTGGGAAAGACCTGGCGCACGGCAATCTTCATCAGGAACTGCGCGCCCGGATATTGCGGCATCACAGATTGCGCGGAAACAATGCTGGCCGTGCCGTTGAGGCGCAGCCTCGTCTGCCGCGTGAAGTCGATGAAGAGCAGTCCCACTTCGGGATTTTCCACGGTGTTGCCCATGGAGAGGAACATGCCGTTGCCGTCATAGTTCGGAAACACGATGGTCTTGGCATCAATCACCCGCACAAAACCAGGATCGCCCCCCTTGTAGGAGCAGTTGGGACGGCCAGAGCTGTCGGCGGTTGCCAGGAAGAACATATCCAGGCTTTCGATGAAGGCCTTGTCAGCCGGGCTCACAAACTCATGGAACAGGCGCTCCTCGATGCGGTCGGCGATCCTCACCGAGTCGAATTCGCGCTGCAGCCTGCGGTGGCTTTCCCGATAAAGCTTCGACATGGCATTGTTCCCCAGGAGGCTGTTTACCACTTCTTAAGGATGAAAGCGCGCCCCTTCCGTAGTTGATCAAGGTCAATGCGCTTCCCGCACCCTTCTGGTGAATGGGCTCCATGGCGGTTTCCTTCACCTTCCCGGGGCTCCACTGCCCGCGCATGAAAACCTATGTCTCCCTCGACCTCAGCGAGGCCGAGTGCCGGACCAGGCACGGCTGCGGCGAGGCGGGCAAATGCCCGCTTGAGGACGAGTTGGGCCATAGTTCGCTGGAACGCGCCATTGCGCAGCTCGCCGAGGAAGCCCGGAAGCTCCAGAACCCATAAGCCCCGTCTATCACTCCATAGGCCGCGCCAATTGGCGGGCGGCGGACAATGGCGCTAGAATGCGCCATGGCCAAGACCACCATCCTGGAATTCAAGGGCAAGCGGGCTGACCCCGCCCCCGAAACCGCGCTTTCCATCTGCGCGAAGCACGGCGACAGGCCCGAGGCGCTGATCGAAATCCTCCATGACCTGCAGGAGGAATTGGGCCATGTGCCGGAGGCTTCGCTACCGGTCATCGCCAAGGCGCTGAACCTTTCCCGTGCCGAGGTCCATGGCGTTGTCACCTTCTACCACGACTTCCACACCAGCCCCCGGAAGAAGCATGTGATCAGGATCTGCGCGGCGGAATCCTGCCAGTCCATGGGCGCCCGCGCCCTCATCGCGCTTGCCGAAAAGCTCGCCAAGGGCAGGAAGATCGAAATCGACAAAGCCTATTGCCTGGGCCTCTGCGCCACCTCCCCCGCCCTGATGGTCAATGGCGCGCCGAAAGCCCGCGTTGACGCCAAGGCACTGAAGCAGATCGTAGCGGGGCTCACATGATCAAGGTCTTCATCCCCCGTGATTCCGCTGCTCTTGCGGTCGGTGCCGATGAGGTGGCCAAGGCCATCGCCAAGGAAGCTGCTGCGAAAAAGATCAGCATACAGATCATCCGCAACTCGTCGCGCGGGCTGTTCTGGCTTGAGCCATTCGTCGAAGTTGAAACGCCGAAGGGCCGCGTAGGTTATGGCCCGGTGCAAGCGTCCGATGTGAAGGCGCTGTTCAAGGCGGGTTTCCTTGAAGGCAAGAAGCACAAGCTTGCCCAAGGTTTCGTCGAAGAGATTGCCTATCTCAAGAACCAGGAACGCCTCACCTTCGCCCGCGCCGGGATCACCGATCCCCTTTCTCTTGAAGACTATCGCACCCATGGCGGATTTGAAGGCTTGGCAAAGGCACTCAAACTTTCCGGCGCTGATATTGTGAAGGAAGTGACGGACTCCGGATTGCGCGGACGCGGCGGTGCGGGCTTTCCAGCCGGCATCAAATGGAAGACGGTGCTCGATACCAAGGCCGAACAAAAATATGTCTGCTGCAATGCCGATGAAGGCGACTCGGGCACCTATGCCGACCGCATGGTGATGGAGGGCGATCCCTTCATGCTGATCGAAGGCATGACGATTGCAGGCATCGCCACCGGCGCGACCAAGGGCCTGATCTACATCCGCTCCGAATACCCGCATGCCATCGCCGTGATGAAGGAAGCCATTGCGATTGCCGAGAAGGCCGGCTGGCTCGGCTCCAATATTCAGGGCACGGATAAATCCTTCGCGCTGGAGGTGCGGCGCGGCGCCGGGGCCTATATCTGCGGCGAGGAAACCGCGATGCTGGAAAGCCTCGAGGGCAAG
>JAIBJH010000294.1 GCA_020029455.1 Hyphomicrobiales bacterium | reverse complement strand
ACGGCACGGCGCGTGGCGGCATTCTTGTGGCGATTGCGGAGAAATTCAAACTGCCCATTCATGCCGTAGGTGTCGGCGAGACCATTGACGACCTGCAGCCCTTTGATGCAGAGGCGTTCTCCCGCGCCATCGCGGGGTTGGAAGAGGCCGCATGATTCGCGAAGAGAAAAAGGAATTGCCGCAAGGCCTGAAGATGGCGCTGGACTTTGCACCGCTCGCCGCCTTCTTCGTTACCTACAAACTTGGCGGCATGTATTGGGCAACGGGCGTGCTTATGGCGCTGACGCTGACAACGCTCATCATCGGCTATGTGATGACAGGCAAATTTGCCAAGTTTCCGCTCTACTCGGCGCTGCTTGTCGGCTTTCTTGGCGGGCTCACGCTCTATTTCCAGGACGGTACTTTCGTGAAGATGAAACCCACGGCGGTCAATCTGCTCTTTGCCGCGCTACTGGGTGGCGGGCTCTATTTCAACCGGATCTTCCTCAAGGATCTTCTGGGCTCGACCATGGAACTGCCGGATGCGGCATGGCGGAAGCTCACATTGCGCTGGGCGGTGTTCTTCGTGGCGCTGGCGCTGCTCAATGAGTTTGTCTGGCGCAGCATGAGCGAAGAAGCCTGGGTCAACTTCAAGGTGTTCGGTCTTCTCGGGCTGACGGTTCTTTTTGCGGCTGCGAACACGCCCTTCATGATGAAACACATGACGGAGAAACATGACGATCCATCCGCAAACGGATGATCGGCTGCGCAGGAATCGCGGAAAGAGTCAAGTCTTGTGTTGCGTGAAGCGAAGGAGGACAGTTGTGGAAATTCTCCGCCTCCAGTGCGGTCATGGAGCAGGCAAAGCGTTCTGGTTTTTGCTTGCGGGGAATTTTCAGACTCGCTAGGAGTCGGTCGAATTCAGGTGACCGGGGCGCTATCGCCCAGGTTTATCCGTAGGCAGAACAAATCATTCCTGTTACGCGGGGGCGGAACACAGGAAGCAGGAGCTGAGGGCAGATGTCGGGTGCCAAGGAGCAGAAACCG
Source organism: Hyphomicrobiales bacterium (assembly GCA_020029455.1). GTDB lineage: Bacteria > Pseudomonadota > Alphaproteobacteria > Rhizobiales > Aestuariivirgaceae > Aestuariivirga. Next base: position 2,104 of record JAIBJH010000294.1, on the reverse strand, counting down.
TTCGCGCGGTCATTCTCCCATCTATTGAAGCGGGCGGTCCAGTATTCGGTTTACCGGTACAATGAAGAAGCAGGCAAGAGCGGGCTGACGCACCGCCAGTTCACAGTGCTTTCCGCAGTCGATGTCTTTGAAGGCAAGAGCCAGACCGAACTTGTGAGGGTCACAGGCATCGACCGCTCGACGCTTGCAGACCTCGTGGCACGGCTCATGTCGCAGGGCTATGTGCAGCGGCGGCGCACCAAGGAAGATGCGCGCACCAATTCGGTGAGGCTCACGCCCGTTGGAAAGAAGGCGCTGAAGGCGGCGCAATCGGGTGCCGATGGCGTCGACAAAATGATGCTGGCGCTTGTTTCCGCGAGTGACCGCAAGACGGTGTTGGAGTGCCTGGCGCTGATCTCGTCCGAAATGGACAAGGTTGACGATGCGGAAGAGGCGCCGAAGCAGCCCACCAAGGTCAGACTGAAGCGAAGAGTCTAGCGCGCGATCCCTATCAACAGATAGCGATTACCGAACTTCCATCCCTCCCCCGTGGAAGGGGGAGGAGATTCTATCAGAGGTGATATTGCTCACAGTCTTATGGCAGCGGCTTCTTTGCCGCTTCAATGGCCGCGCCAAATTTCCCCGCAATGTCGTTTGCCGAAAGCGGCCCCACATGCTTGTAGCGGATGGTGCCCGTACCATCGACGATGAAGGTTTCAGGCACGCCATAGCCGCCCCAGTCGATGCTGACGCGGCCTGTCGTGTCGGCTCCCACTGCTGAGTAAGGCATGCCGAGCGCGCCAATGAAGCGTGCGGCATTGTCGGCATCGTCCTTGTTGTTGATGCCGACGATGCGGATGTCGCTGCGCTCAGCAAGGTCCATCAGGACAGGGTGCTCCTGGCGGCAGGGCCCGCACCAGGAGGCCCAGATATTGACGATGGTGACTTCGCCCTGGCGAAGATCCGGATCGGCAAGGCCCGGCACATTCAATCCGGCAACCGGTGGCAGGCTGAAGGCCGGCACGGGCTTGTTGATCAATGTGGAGGGAAGCGTCGAGGGATCGCCGGAGAGCCCCCGCCAGAAGAGCAAACCAATACCTAAGAAGATGAGCAGGGGAAGAATCGCCCAGCGCGCGGATGAGCTCATTGCGGCCGCTCTTCAATTTGCTGGCGCAGCTTTCGGCTCTTCAGCAGAAGAGAGAGCGTCAACCCAACAAGCGCCGCGGCCGAGATAATATAGGCGGCAAGGGTGAAGCCAACATGGGGGCTCGAGAAATCCATCAGCGGGCACTTACGCCTTTGAGGTGCTCGGCCTTGAGCTTCTGCGACCAGATGGCATTGCGGATGGCCGTGAGGTGAAGAGAAAGGAAGAGCAGGCCATAGGCCAGCGCCATAGTGGCGAGCGGCCAGAGAATGCTTGGATCGATGGCAGGGCCATCCGCGCGCAATATGCTGGCCGGCTGGTGCAGGCTGTTCCACCATTCAACGGAGAATTTCACGATCGGAACATTGATGACGCCGACGAGCGCTACGATGCGGGCGATCGATGCTGCGCGGCGCTGGTCATCGATCGACTGCCAAACCGAGATGTAACCCAGATACAAAAGCAGCAGTACGAACATGGAGGTGAGGCGCGCATCCCACACCCACCAGGTGCCCCACATGGGCTTGCCCCACAGCGAGCCGGTGATGAGGGCAAGGGCGCAATAGGTGGCACCGATTGGTGCTGCGGCTCTTGCCGCCACATCAGCCAGCGGATGACGGAAGATGATGGCGATGGCACTCGCCAGCGCCATCAGCACATAGATGGCAAGCGAGAGCGAAGCTGCGGGCACATGCACATACATGATGCGCACGGTTTCGCCCTGCTGATAGTCGGGTGGGCTTGCCACAAGCGCCAGATAAAGACCTGCTGCAAAAGCAATTGCCGTTGCGGCCCAGGCCCAGGGCAGAATGGCGTTGGCGAGCCCTAGGAAACGGCGGGGATTGGCGAGAACCTGCATGGCGCGCTTCTATCTCCCTCGCTTCACCTGAGGTAGGCCCGCAATGCCGCAGCCGATGCCCAGGGCTGTATGGCGAGTGAAAGCAGCGCCACGGCAACAAGCACCAGCAGTGACGGAGCGGG
>JAIBJH010000004.1 GCA_020029455.1 Hyphomicrobiales bacterium | reverse complement strand
AGCCCATCACGAAGACGACGTGGAAGAGAAATCATGGAGTATGAACTTCTGGATGCCTGCTTATGCGAGTGCACCGCAAGAGCGGCGGGACCCGCTCTCGCAACCTGGTAAAATCGAAAATGCAAAAGAAGGAAAGATCACCGATAGCAAAAATGCTAAACCAACCGGGGCCTAAGGCTCAATGCGATCAGCGATTGTCCGGCGGCCACCATCTCCCTTTGGACGGCTTCTATTTCACCTACCCATAACATTACATCCCTTCCAAGGCATGCAACACTCCCTCGAAAGGCACAAAAGTGTAACCTATGTCTCCGGTATAAAGTGCAACCTATGTGTCCGGAATGGACCCTGAGCGAAGTGGCGGAGAGGGAGAAACCGGGTACAGAAGTTCTGCTCCGGTTTCCGCACTGTACTGCGTTCAGAAAAGCGAATGACTTTATCTTCCGCCGGTCTCGATGGGGGCTAGGCGAAAGCCTTGCCCCGAGCCGCATTGAATGACGCGACAATATTTCCTATTGGCGGGCGCCCGTTGGCTTGAACATGCGCGATCCATTCACTGGTTGTGCAAACGGCGGCAAACCGTGCCTGCATGACAACCAGCATGACACGGTGGATTTCCTCTGCGGTCGCGCTGCCTGCACTGTTCATGTAGGGCACGGAACCGGTGGCGTCTGACAGTATCTCAACCGAGAACCCCATGTGCATGGCATGAACGACGGTTGACATGTCACAGTTATGGGTCATGTAGCCGATAACGGACAGAGTATCGACGCCGCGCGCGCGAAGCCACGTTTCGAGATCTGTTCCCGTAAAGGCTGACGGCAAACGCTTGCTCATCACGGCGTCCGAGGGACGGCGGGCCACCTCCGGATGAAGATCGGCCCCATGCGTACCCTTGGCGAATACAGGCGCTGATTCAGGCAGATCCATCCGAATAACGACTACCGGAATACCGGCGGTCCGCGCTGCATCCATCGCTCTTCCGATATTCTGGACGGTCTCTCCGAAAGGGGGATGAGCGATCTCAAGGGCGCCGCCCCGATCATAGTCGTTCTGTACATCCACCACGACGAGGGCACGCTTCGGTGTTGTTGTCATCACATTCTCCTTGGTTCGTTGGCGGCTTTTTTGTGCCCGCTATCGGACTTGACGGTAAGTGGCCCGAATGACATAATTCAAAAGATTTGGGCCAAAATGGACTGCGCGAGATGAGGGTGACGGTTTTTGTGTTTCCTGAGTTGTCACCGTTCCACCTGTCGGTGCCGTCTCTCATTTTCGGCGCCAACCGCACAGGAATTGGCATGCCGCGGATCGACTATCGTGTCGCTTCGATGGACGGCGCGAATACCCGCCTGCAGAACCGGCTTTTCATCGAGCCGGACGGCGACGTGAAGTTGTTGGCGGAGAGTGATATCGCCATCATTCCAAGCTGGCGCGATCTCGATGCGCCCGTATTGCCGCAACTGGCAGATGCGATGCACGCGACCATCCGGGCGGGTGGCCGCCTTGTGGGGCTATGCCTTGGGACCTATGCGCTTGCCGGGGCGGGTTTGCTCGACGGGCGCGCAGCAACCACTCATTGGGCATGGGCAAATCACTTTCGCGGCCGCTTCCCTCGGGTGAAGCTGGATCCGAACGCGCTTTACCTGGAGGCCGGTCCATGCCTGACATCGGCGGGCGTGGCTGCCGCCCTGGATGCATGTCTCCATCTTGTTCGGCAGATGTCGGGCGAGTCCGTTGCCGCCCGGCTTGCCCGATCCGTGGTAATGGCGCCACATCGCCCCGGTGGCCAGGCGCAATTCATCGAGTATCCGATTGCCGAAGATCCGCAAGGCTCTCGCCTTGCATCCGTCCTGGCGAAGATTTCAGGCAGAATTCACGAACACTGGTCACTTGATCTTGCCGCCAATGCCGCCGGAATGACGCGGCGGTCCTTCAGCCGGCATATCCGTTCACAAAACGGAACAACATTCGGCGATTGGCTTACCGAACGCCGGATAGCCATGGCATGTACTCTGCTTGAGGAGAGCAAATTGTCGATTGATGCAGTTGCGGAAGCGACGGGGCTTGGCACGCCGGAGAATCTGAGAGCGCAGTTTTCGCGTCGGAGGGGACTTTCGCCTTCATTGTGGAGAGCCCAGTTCACCCAACGCTGACCTGCCCATAAAACCGATACTGCAAAACAAGGAGAATGACCGACACCGGAAAACTTGAACCAGTTGATTGGAAGCAAAATGCTTACAGGAATCGCTTGGTTGCGATGGCTTTTCCAGACCCGGACTTGAAGTATTTTTCGAGCCCTCTTGCCTTGATCTCCGTTTCAACTGCCACATACGACCTGAGCTTCACGGGACAATACGCCTTTGTTGACCGGACCTGTCCATCTTGATGCGAATTGATCCTGCGTTTGAGGTCGTTGCTCGATCCGACATAAATGTCGCCATTACTCAATTCGAGAAAGTAAACATACCACATGGGCTGATCCAGTCTCCCTGCGCTCCCGCTTTGCGTGAGCTTCGGGAGATCATCCTCCGCCCTTGAGCTCTTCGGTGGCCTGCCATCCGGAGCCCGCAGGGCGTAGGATGGCGGAGAGGGAGGGATTCGAACCCCCGGTACCCTTGCGAGTACTCCGCATTTCGAGTGCGGCGCGATCGACCACTCTGCCACCTCTCCGCAAGAGGGTTTTCCTCGTGGTCCGGCGGCGCTCATAGCCGAGCGCGCTCCCCCTGCCAACCCCATTAACCCCTGTAGTTGACAGCATGGCTATCGCCTTAACCGAACTAGGCCCTCTCCCGTGGCCGAACGGGCCATGGGAGAGGGTCCGCGAAGCGGGGGAGAGGGCAATTTTGCTCGACAAGATGCCCTCTCCCGCCCCCGGATCAAGTCCAGGGGCACCCTCCCCCAATGCTACGCATCGGGGGAGGGCAATTCAAATGCGATAGTCCCGTGGTTGACAGGACGTGCCCCCGCCCCTAAGAGCGCCCTCCATGTTCAAGACGACGAAAGCCAAAACGGTTTAGCGTCATCCCTCGGGCCCCATCCCCCGCGAGGGATGGCGGCGATGCCTTTTGGCAAGCCGGGCCTTCAAAAGCCCCGCGGGGAGCCTCGAACGAAAGATTTCAGGAGTCCCCAATGGGTTATAAGGTTGCCGTGGTCGGTGCGACAGGAAACGTCGGCCGCGAAATGCTCAACATTCTGGCCGAGCGCCGGTTCCCCGCCGACGAGGTTCATGCGCTGGCTTCGCGCAAGTCGATCGGCGTCGAAGTGAGCTATGGCGAGAAGACGCTGAAGTGCAAGGATCTGGAGCAGTTCGATTTCTCTAAGTTGGACTTCTGCGTGATGTCGGCGGGCTCCGCCGTTTCCAAGGAATGGTCGCCCAAGATCGGCGCCCAGGGCTGCATCGTCATCGATAATTCCTCGTGCTGGCGCTATGACCCGGAAGTGCCTCTCATCGTTCCGGAAGTGAACGCCCATGTGCTCACCGAATATATGGCGCGCAAAACCAGGAAGAACATTATCGCCAATCCCAACTGCTCCACCGCCCAGATGGTGGTGGCATTGAAGCCGCTCCACGATGTCGCAAAGATCAAGCGCGTGGTAGTTTCGACCTATCAATCCGTCTCAGGCGCCGGCAAGGAAGGCCTCGACGAGCTATGGAACCAGACCCGCGGCATCTTCGTCACAGACGCGCCGGCACCGAAGAAGTTTACCAAGCAGATCGCCTTCAATGTCATTCCCCACATCGACGTCTTCTTGGATTCGGGCGAGACCAAGGAAGAATGGAAGTTGTCAGCCGAGACCAAGAAGATCCTCGACCCCAAGATCAAGGTGACGGCAACCTGCGTGCGCGTGCCGGTGTTCGTGGGCCATTCTGAAGCGATTAACATCGAATTCGAAACGCCACTCTCTGCCGAAGAAGCGCGCGACCTCCTGCGCGAGGCGCCGGGCTGCATGGTGGTCGACAAGCGCGAGGACGGCGGCTACGTGACGCCAGTTGAATGCGTGGGTGACTTCGCCACCTTCATTTCCCGCATCCGCGACGACGCCACGATTGAGAACGGCATCAACATGTGGGTGGTCTCCGACAACCTGCGTAAGGGTGCGGCTTTGAACGCCGTGCAGATCGCCGAGAGCATCATCAACCGGGGACTCATCAAGAAGGCAGCTTAGCGCGCTTCCCGGCAAGCCGGAATCGGCTTGCCGAAAAGGAATCGCGCCAAGTCAAAATGTTGGAGCAAATCCTTATCGCGAAAGTCTTCAACTTTCGCGGGATTTGCTCTAATACCGCGTCACCATGCGATAACCTTTGTGGAAGGTGAGCCTCACATGGGTGAGCGCCTCGCCATTGAGCCAGGTTGTGCGCAAAGTGGTGAAGAGTGGTTCTCCCTCCGCAACGGATAGCTGGAGCGCCGCAAGAGTTGAAGCGGCGCGGGCCTCGAAGGTAATCTCAACATCCGTGTACGGAACAGTCTGCACCAGCCATTCATTGGGACCCAGTTCCAAGAAGTCTGCCTGTTCGGCCTGAGGAAGGGCATGGAGATTGATCCAGCGCTCTTCCAGTTGGAAGGGCTTGCCGCCGGCAAGATGCAGGCAGTGGAGCTGCAGGAACCGCGAACGGGCGGGCAGATGAAGCATCTCCTTCAGGGCCGCGGAAGCTTCTGCGATGTTACGGGACAAAAGCCTGTAGCCATAGGTAGCTCCCGTGCCTTCGATTTCGGCCCGCACAATCGGAATCTCAAAACGCGCCGCCCGAAGCGGTGAAGGCCTGACGCGTGTTCCGCCCTTGCGCTTCCGTTCCAGATAACCCTGCTCGGTGAGTTCCCGCATGGCCCGGTTCACCGTGCCACGCGCCACGCCGAAGCGTTCCGCCAAATCAATCTCACCGGGAACGAGCGCGCCTGGCGCCCACACCCTGTTGCGGATGCGGCGCAGGATTTCGTTTTTCACCGCCGCATAGCCTGAGGCTTTCATGAAAGCACGCCCCATGGCAGAAGTCTTCCATGAGGATTATCCCGCCGTCCGACTTTAAGACCATGCCATGGAAGAATAGCGGCGGTATCACCCACGAAATCCTGAAGGAGGAGCGCGATGACAAACTGCTGTGGCGGCTCTCCATTGCGGAAGTGGCGAGCGATGGCCCCTTCTCGCTCTTTCCCAGCCTCTCGCGCATTTTGACGGTGATTGAAGGTGAGGGCTTGGTGTTGCAAGCGCCGGACCGCGAACTGCGCGCCCTGCCTCTCTCTCCCTTGGCTTTTTCCGGCGACTTGCCCATTTCCGGCAAACGGATCGGCGGCGATGTGCGCGATTTCAATGTGATCTTCAACGCCAACGTCGTTGCGGCAGACGTAACGGTTCACGATCGACTCAAAGTCACGACGAGCAATGATGTAACCCGCTTTATCCTTGCCTTGGAGAATGGCACCGCCAACGGGCAGAACATTTCTGCGCAATCGCTTGTAGTATCCGACGGACCTGTAGAAATCGCCGGGCTGTGCCTGCTCGTGGCACTGCGGAACCGCTGATCGCATCACAGCACTCCAACCAGTTCCTTGAGCACCTGGCGATAGCGAACCGCAACTTTTTCCCGCGCCACATGCCGTCCATCCTTCACCTGATGACGGCCCGCCGACCAAACATCGGTGACGACAGTGTCACCGGCGGCGAAACACAATCCGTCCAGCAACTGCTCGTCCTTGAGGCCGCAGAGCGAAACATGCTGGCTGTCGATGGCCACAAGATCGGCAAACTTTCCGTCAGCAATCAGGCCGGCATCCCGGCCCAGCGCCTGCGCCCCGCCCTTTGCGGCCTCGGCATAGAGAAATGAACCGACAGAACCTTGCCCCGGCACCAACACATTGCGCGACAGATCACGTAGCCGCTGTGAATATTCCAGCATACGCAATTCTTCCATGAGAGAAATACGAACATTGGAATCGGAGCCCACACCAAATCGGCCCTTCGCGGCGATCCACTGCGGGCCGTTGAAAGATCCATCGCCAAGGTTGGCTTCAGTGATGGGGCAAAGCCCCGCAACCGCGCCCGACTGAGCGAGACCTTTCGTCTCTTCTGTGGTCATATGCGTGGCATGGATGGCGCACCAGTTCCTGCCGATGGGCATATTGGCCAAGAGCCATTCCACGGGCCGTGCGCCGAGCCACCCCCGGATATCCGCCACTTCCTTGGGTTGTTCCGCCACATGGATATGCACAGGATTGCTGCCCGCAAACTGCAATGCTTGCTTCAGATCAACCGGCGAAGTGGCGCGCAGGGAATGGGGCGCCATGCCGACAACTGCATCGTTCGGAAGAGCTTCCGCTGCCGAACGGCACTCTTCTAGAAGAAGCGCAAAACGCTCAACAGAATTGCCAAAGCGCAACTGTCCGCCTGCAAGCGGCTTTTCTCCAGCGCCACCATAAGTGTAGAGCACCGGCAAATGCGTAAGGCCAATGCCTGTCTCCTGTGCCGCCGTCATGATGCGCTGCGAAAGCTCGGCAAGGTTCGCATAGCGCGTACCACCCTTCTGGTGATGCACATAGTGGAACTCGCCCACCGCAGCGAAGCCCGCCTCCTGCATCTCGACAAAGACCTGCGCTGCGATGGCCTCGATTTGGTCAGGCGTGAGATGTTCTAAAAACCGGTACATCGTCTCGCGCCAGGTCCAGAAGCTCTCCCGGCCAGCGACCTTGTGTTCGGTCATCCCAGCCATGGCCCGCTGGAAGGTGTGCGAGTGCAGATTGGAAAGTGCGGGCAGAAGCGCATCTACGCGCAAATCACCGCTTTGTACCGCGGTTTTCTCTTCAATTCCTGCGATGCGCCCATCGGCAATGGAAAGCCGCACGTCATGGGCCCATCTCTCTCCGAGCAGGGCTTTCGTCGCAAAAATGCTCTGTTTGGCGCTCATGGATGTTCCATTATTATGTCTAGACATAATAATGGCGAAAGACTAGAAGCCTGTAAAGCCAAATTCTGGAAAATCGCCTTATGCCCGAAAACAAAACGCTGCTTGCAAATGGCGTGGCCGCGACCATGGCGGGTCCCGGCTACGGTTTCATTGCCGATGCCGCCATTGCCTGTGAAAATGGACGCATTTTATGGGTTGGCAAGCGCACCGAATGTCCGCCAAGCTTCAAATCATTTCTTGAGCACGATCTTGCGGGACGTCTCGTCACGCCCGCCCTGATCGATTGCCATACGCATATTGTTCATGGCGGCAACCGCGCCAATGAATTCGAAATGCGCCTCAAAGGCGCAACCTACGAGGAAGTGGCCCGCGCTGGCGGCGGCATCATTTCCACCGTCAAGGCCACGCGCAACGCAACTGTCGATGAATTGGTCGAATGGGCCCTGCCCCGAATTGACGCCATGATTGCCGAAGGTGTGTCGGTCATTGAAATCAAATCCGGCTATGGGCTCGACCGCGAGACTGAACTCAACATGCTGCGCGCAGCACGGCGCATCCCGTCCTTTCGCCAGGTAAAGGCGGTGACTAGCTTTCTCGGCGCCCACGCCATTCCGCCGGAATACAAGAATCGCGCCGATGCCTACATAGATGACGTCTGTATTCCGGCGCTCAAGGCCGCTCACGCTGAGGGGCTTGTTGATGCCGTCGATGGCTTCTGCGAAGGCATCGCCTTTTCTATCTCACAGATTGCCCGTGTCTTTGATGTGGCAAAATCACTGGGCCTGCTCGTCAAACTTCATGCCGAGCAGCTATCCAATCTCCACGGCGGGAAACTGGCCGCTTCCTATGGCGCGATGTCTGCCGAGCATCTCGAATATATCGATGAGGACGGCGTTGCCGCGATGGCGAAGGCGGGAATGGTCGCCACGATACTGCCCGGCGCTTTCTATACGCTGCAGGAAAAACAAGCCCCGCCCATTGATCTCTTCCGCAAGCACAATGTACCCATGGCGATTTCAACCGACATGAACCCCGGCTCTTCGCCGCTTTCCTCCATGCTGCTTGCAATGAACATGGCATGCACTCTTTTCCGCATGACACCGGAAGAGGCGCTTGCGGGTACAACCATCAATGCCGCGAAGGCGCTGCGCCTCAAGGATCATGGCACAATCACAGTGGGCAATGTCGCCAACTTCGCCATCTGGAATGTGAAGCATCCGGCGGAGCTTTCCTACCGCATCGGCTTCAATCCGCTGCATGAACGCCTGATCGGGAGCCTCTCGTGACCACGCTGACCTTGAGGCCGGGAGCCGTGACGCTCGCGGAACTTCGCCGCATCTACCGCGAGGAATTGCCGGTGACGCTGGAGCACAGCGCCAAGCCCGCCATCGAAGCCTCTGCCGCCATCATCGCGAAAGCCGCGAAAGGAGACACGCCTGTCTATGGCGTGAATACGGGATTCGGAAAGCTCGCCTCCATCCGCATTCCACCGGAAGACACGGCAACGCTCCAGCGCAACTTGATCCTGAGTCATTGCGCGGGCGTCGGCGAAACAATTCCCCGCAACATCACGCGGCTGATGATGGCGCTGAAGCTCCTCTCTTTGGGCCGTGGCGCCTCCGGCGTGCGCTGGTCGCTCATCGAATTGCTGGAAGGCATGCTCGCGAAGGACGTGACGCCGGTCGTCCCCGCGCAAGGCTCGGTGGGGGCGAGTGGCGACCTTGCGCCACTTGCCCACATGACTGCCGTCATCATCGGCGAAGGTGAAGCATTTCACAAAGGCGAGAAATTAAAAGGCGCCGAAGCGCTGAAGCGCGCAGGCCTCGCGCCCATTCCGCTGGGGCCTAAGGAAGGTCTCGCCTTCATCAACGGTACACAGTTCTCAACCGCATTTGCGCTTGCCGGAGTGTTTGATGCTTGGACAGCAGCGCAATCAGCGCTCGTCACCTCAGCTCTTTCAACCGATGCCATCATGGGATCGACCGCACCCCTGCAGCCGGAGATTCATACACTGCGTGGGCATGCTGGCCAGATCGAGGCCGCTCATGTCATGCGTGAACTCCTTGACGGCTCCGTGATCCGCGAAAGCCATCGCAAGGGCGACAGCCGTGTGCAGGATCCTTATTGCATCCGCTGCCAGCCGCAGGTGACGGGCGCTGCCATGGATGTGTTGCGCCAGGCGGGCCGCACCCTCGAGATCGAGGCCAATGCCGCAACCGATAATCCGCTCGTGCTGACGGGGGCAGGCGAGATCGTATCCGGTGGCAACTTCCACGCCGAGCCTGTGGGCTTCGCCGCCGACATGACGGCGCTCGCCATTTCCGAGATCGGCGCCATCGCCCAGCGCCGCGTGGCGCTGATGGTCGATCCCGTTTTGTCATTCGACCTTCCGGCATTCCTCACACCAAATCCTGGCCTCAACTCAGGATACATGATCGCGGAAGTAACAAGCGCAGCGCTGATGAGCGAGAACAAACATCTCGCAACACCTTGCGTCACTGACTCAACGCCCACATCGGCGAACCAGGAAGATCATGTCTCCATGGCGGCCCATGGCGCGAGGCGCCTGATGCGCATGAACGCCAATCTGCAACACATCCTTGGTATCGAACTGCTTTGCGCAGCACAGGGAGTTGAGTTCCGCAAACCGCTCGACACCTCCAGACCTTTGCAGAACGCCATCAAAAGCTTGCGCCAAAATGTGAAGGCTTTGGGTGAAGATCGTTACATGGGCGATGATTTGGAGAAAGCGGCCTCGCTGATCGCTGATGGAACAATCGCAAAATCTGCGGGTGTGGCGCTGCCGGACTTCGCAAAATGAGTCCTGTTGAAATCATTCAAGGCGATGGACCAGTGATTTTGGGCCAGCCTCACGGTGGCACTTTCGCGCCCGCGGAAATCAAGTCGCATCTCAATGACGGTGGCAAACTCTTGGCCGACACCGATTGGCACATTGGTCGCCTCTATGATGATCTTCTCCCCAGTGCGAGTGTGGTCCGCGCCACCTTTCATCGCTATGTCATCGACGCCAACCGCGATCCTTCGGGTGCATCGCTCTATCCCGGACAGAACACCACGGGCCTTTGTCCGCTCACCGATTTTGATGACAAGCCCATCTGGAAAGAAGGGGCGGAACCAAATGCCGACGATATCGCAACACGCACCACGAACTATCACCGCCCCTACCATGCGGCATTGGAGAAAGAGATAGAACGCGTCAAGGCACGGCATGGCGTCGCCATTGTCTATGACTGCCATTCCATCCGCTCGCGTATTCCATTTCTGTTCGAAGGCGAGTTGCCCGCTCTCAATATCGGCACTGACAATGGAAAGACTTGCGCGCGTTCAATCGCGTCGGCAACGCATCGCATCACCAGCGCTTCAACTTACTCCACAATCTTGAACGGCAGATTCCGCGGCGGCTGGACCACGCGCCACTATGGCAAACCCGAAACAGGCGTTCACGCCATCCAGATGGAAATTGCCCAGAGCGCCTATCTCGAGCGCGAAGCACCGCCCTGGGACTACAGTGAAACAAAGGCCGCGAACCTCCGCCTCACATTGAAGAACATTCTGCAGACAATCGCAGAGAATGCATTGGAGATGAAAGTATGAATCTCGACCGGAAAAACGCCCGCGACATCTACCCGCCGACAGGCACCACGCTCAATGCCAAGAGCTGGACCACCGAAGCGCCGCTGCGCATGATCATGAACAATCTCCACCCGGATGTAGCGGAAAACCCCCATGAGCTTGTGGTCTACGGCGGCATCGGCCGCGCCGCGCGCTCCTGGAAAGATTTCGATCTCATCGTTTCGACGCTCAAGACATTGAACGAGGATGAGACGCTGATCGTGCAGTCGGGCCGCCCCGTGGCAGTAATCAAGACCCATGAAAATGCCCCGCGCGTTCTCATCGCCAACTCGAACCTCGTGCCTCATTGGGCCAATTGGGATCATTTCAACGAGCTCGATAAGAAAGGCCTGATGATGTACGGCCAAATGACGGCGGGCTCCTGGATCTACATCGGCACGCAAGGCATCGTGCAGGGCACCTATGAAACCTTCGCCGAGGCGGGCCGCCAGCACTACAACGGTAATCTCAAAGGCAAGTGGATTCTGACAGGTGGCCTTGGAGGCATGGGCGGCGCCCAGCCGCTGGCTGCCGTCATGGCAGGTGCGTGCTGTCTCGCCGTTGAATGTGATGAGACCCGCATCGATTTCCGCCTGCGCACCCGATATGTCGATGAAAAGGCCAAGACGTTGGACGAGGCGCTAGCCTTGATGGCTAAATGGACCAAGGCGGGCGAAGCAAAGTCCGTAGGACTCCTCGGCAATGCCGCAGATATCTTTCCCGAACTCGTAAATCGCATGAAGGCGGGTGGCGCGTGTCCCGACATCGTCACCGACCAGACCTCGGCCCATGATCCGCTGCATGGCTATCTGCCTTTGGGTTGGAGCGTTGCCGAATGGCGCGCCAAGCAGGAAAGCGATCCGAAAGCCGTCGAGAAGGCGGCACGCGCTTCCATGAAAACCCATGTGGCGGCCATGGTGGACTTCTGGAATGCAGGCGTTCCCACCCTCGACTATGGCAACAACATCCGCCAGGTAGCGCGTGACGAGGGCCTTGAGAATGCCTTCGTCTTTCCGGGATTCGTGCCCGCCTATATCCGCCCGCTCTTCTGCAGGGGCATCGGCCCTTTCCGGTGGTGCGCCCTCTCCGGCGATCCGGAGGACATCTATAAGACCGACGCTGCCATGAAGAAGCTCTTCCCGGAAAATGCCCACCTGCACCGCTGGCTTGACATGGCGCGGGAACGCATCGCCTTCCAGGGCCTGCCCGCCCGCATCTGCTGGATCGGGCTCGGCGATCGTCACCGCGCCGGATTGATGTTCAACGAGATGGTGAAGAGTGGCGAACTGAAAGCGCCAATCGTCATTGGCCGCGATCATTTGGATTCCGGTTCCGTGGCTTCGCCCAACCGCGAGACGGAAGCGATGAAGGATGGCTCTGACGCCGTCTCCGACTGGCCGCTACTCAATGCCCTCATCAACACGGCAAGTGGCGCCACTTGGGTCAGCCTCCATCATGGCGGCGGCGTGGGCATGGGCTTCTCGCAACATGCCGGCATGGTGATCGTCGCCGATGGCACCGATGCGGCCGCCAAGCGGCTTGAACGTGTGTTGTGGAACGATCCGGCCTCTGGCGTCTGGCGCCATGCCGATGCGGGCTATGACATCGCCATTAAATGCGCGAAGGAGAATGGCTTGCGGCTTCCGGCGGTACTGGGGAATTGAACCTCAGCTAATGCGATAAACCCTCTTCGCCGTCTCGCGGTAGAGCTTGCGTTTCTCGCCGTCGCTCGCGCCTGCAATCACCCAATCGACAACGTCGATCCAGCCCGGATAGGTGCCAGCCAGTTCCTGCACATGCCAGTCGCTGCCGAACATGGCACGATCAAAGCCGAAGCAGTCTATGGCATGGGCGATGTAGGGCTTCACCTGCTCACGCGTCCACGACTTGTGGTCAGCCTCGGTGATGATGCCGGAAATCTTGCAGGCCACGTTGGCAAAGCGCGACAGCTCCTTGATCTGTGCACCCCAAGGCTCGAACAGGCCGGCTTTGATGCCGGGCTTTCCGATATGGTCGAGAACGAAATGCACCTCCGGACATTGCACCACCATCTTCAGTACCGATGGCAATTGGTGGTGATAGATACAGATGTCGAAGGAAAGATCATGCTTTGCGAGAAGCTTCAGCCCTTCGATGAAACGTGGCTGCAGGCAGAATTCCGGATCACTCTCCTTCTGGATCAGGCGCCGGATGCCGCGCAACAGGCTGTGACGTTTGAGTGTGATGATATCTTCTTCAATGGCCGCGCCTAGCTCCAGCGGCAGCGAAACCACCATGCCGCCAAGCTCCGGCGTTGACGGCTTGAGACTTTCGATCCAGGCCGCTTCGGTCAGCTGATGGGGCGAATCCACATCCACCTCGACAAAGATGAATTTCTCGACTTGCACAGGTCCAGCAGCCTGCTTCAGGTCGGCGGGCGAGACGTTACGGCCAAGCTGCGGAACTTCTTTTGTCCAGGAATATTTGAGCTCCGAGACATTGCAGAGATGGACATGGGCATCGATTATCGGGAAACCGGGCATGTGAATTCCTTCTGAGGCACATGCAGAAAATCACGCTTGAACCCCGGTGGCAATCGGCCCTATTTAGGGGCAGCTCTCAACGGGGTGCAATTTGCTGAGAGAAGTGGATAATCCAACCACTTCAACCCGCTGAACCTGATCCGGTTAACACCGGCGGAGGGATTGCGGGCGGCAGCGAAAATCGCGGCCAAACCTCCATCCGCCCTTGGAGGTTTTATGAAAAAACTCTTTCTCGCCACCACCGCCCTGCTTGCCTTCACACTTTCCGCCGAGGCGAAGGCTACACTCACCATATACACCTATGAGAGCTTCATCTCGGAATGGGGGCCGGGTGCGAAAATCAAGGCCAATTTCGAGAAGAGCTGTGAGTGCACGGTAAACTATGTGGGGTTGGGCGATGGCGTCGCCATGCTTAACCGCGTGAAACTCGAAGCTCAGAACACCGAGGCCGATGTGGTTCTGGGTCTTGACACCAACCTCACGGCGGAAGCTGCCGCGACCGGGCTTTTTGCTGAGCACAAGCAGGATGCAAGCAAGGCCAAGACTCCGCTCCCCTGGGCCGATCCGCTCTTCCTTCCCTTCGATTATGCCCACTTCGCCATCGTCTATGACACGGAGAAATTGCCAACACCGCCTGCGAGCCTCAAGGAACTTGTGGAAGGCGGCGGCGATGCCAAGATCATTCTGCAGGACCCACGCTCATCGACACCGGGCCTTGGCTTCCTGCTCTGGATGAAAAAAGTCTACGGCGACGGCGCTGCCGATGCCTGGAAAAAACTGAAGCCGCGCATCCTCACCACAACACCTGGCTGGTCCGAAGCCTATGCGCTTTTCACCAAGGGCGAGGCGGCCATGGTGTTTTCCTATACCACCTCGCCTGCCTATCATGTGATCGCCGAGAACAGCGCCCGCTACAAGGCAACGACATTTTCGGAAGGCCACTATCTGCAGGTGGAGGTAGCCGGCGTGATCAAGGGATCGCCGGAAGAAGAGTTAGGCCGCAAATTCCTCGCCTTCATGCTGGAGCCCGGCTTCCAGGATGAAATCCCGCAAGGCAACTGGATGTTGCCGGCGGGCAAAACCTCCACACCGCTTCCCGCAGCTTTCAATGAACTTGTGAAGCCGGAGACAACGCTACTCTATTCACCGGAGGAAGTAGCGCAAAACCGCCGTGCCTGGATCGACGAATGGCTCAACTCACAGACTCAGTAACAGACTCAGTAGAAGTAACATCCGCAGGCTTGACGGGTAGTGTGGGCGTTCAATGAAGCACACTGGCGCGAAAATTACTCTTGCACTCATTGCCTGCGCAATCTTTGCAGGCCTCCTGCCTGTTGCATGGCTTGGACTCGGTGAGGGCGAAAAGGCGCTCGACGCCTACACGCTCCGCGTCATTGCCTTCACCTTGTGGCAGGCATTGCTTTCAACCGCCATATCCGCGCTACTTGGTGTCGCTGCCGCCTTTGCCTTAGCACGGCGGCAGTTCTGGGGACGCGCAGTGCTGGTGAGATTGCTGGCGCTACCCATGGCGCTTCCTGCAATCGTGGTCGTGTTGGGTATCATCGGTATATTTGGTGCGGAAGGTCCGCTGGCCGGTCTTCTTCCACTTTATGGATTGACGGGCATTCTCCTTGCCCACGTCTTCTTCAACGCTCCACTCGTGGCGCGGCTGACACTATCGGCTCTTGGAACAATCCCGCCGGAGCAGTTGCGCCTCGCCGCGCAATTGGGATTTTCCGACGGTGCCCATCTCCGCCATGTGGATTGGCCCGTATTGCGCCAGGCCCTGCCGGGAGCACTGCTGCTGGTTTTTCTGCTCTGTGCCGCCAGCTTCACCATCGTCTTGACCCTGGGCGGCGGACCACAAGCCACGACTCTGGAAGTGGCGATCTACCAAGCATTGCGTTTCGATTTCGATCCGGCCCGCGCCACGCTCCTCGCCCTGGTGCAGATCGTGCTCTGCGGCCTTCTGGGCCTTGGTGTTCTGCGCTTTTCATCGCCAATACAAGCGCAAGATGCCCTGCGGCTTGCCCGTCATCGTTATGATGGGCAATCCATGACTGCCAGGCTACAGGATATTCTGTTTATCTCGTTGCTGGTGGTCTTGTTGTTGCCTCCACTTGCCGCACTGGTCGCGTCAGGCATCATGTCATTGTCTATTCAGACGGCGTTCTTCACGGCACTTGCGACAAGTCTCGTGCTTGCGAGTGCCACGGCAATCTTCGCATGCACATTGGCTTGGGTGATGGCTACGGGTCCGGCACGCGTGTCGACGCTCGCAAGTCAAGCAGGCCTAATACTCCCACCCGCCGTCATCGCCACGGGCTGGTTCATTCTAGCCAGCAAGGGGCCAGGGCTTTCACCCGTTGCCTTGCCGTTGATCGCCGCCCTCAATAGCCTGATGGCCTTGCCCTTCGCCTATGGAGCGCTGGCACCCGCCCTGCGCAGACTGCTCAAGTCTCACGACAGACTGTGTGACTCGCTTGAGATTTCGGGCTGGAACAGGCTGCGCCGCATCGATCTTCCATCCGCCAAAGCACCGCTTTCCTTAGGCCTGGCCATGGCCGCACTCGTTTCGCTCGGCGATCTTTCGGCAATCCTTTTCTTTGGCAGTGGACAATATGTGACGCTGCCCGCCCTCATCTATCAGCAGATGGGAAGCTACCGAATGGAAGGGGCCATGGGCACGGCGCTCATTCTGGCGCTGTTGTCGTTCACGCTTCTCTGGGCGGCGGAACGCGGGAGTGAACGCCATGCTTGAACTGCGCGATGTGATCTTCCGCTATCCGGGCCTTGTTATGCGCTTCAACTTTCATATGGAGCGCGGCAGCTTCACCGCCATCATCGGCCCCTCCGGCGGCGGCAAGTCCACGCTTCTGTCACTGATTGCAGGATTTGAAACGCCGCAATCCGGAACAATCAGCATCGCAGGCAGGGACGTCACCCACGAGCCGCCGTCACAACGCCCGCTCTCCATGATCTTCCAGGACAACAATCTCTTTGCCCACCTCGATATCTTCACAAACGTGGCGCTTGGTGTCTCTCCTTCGCTCAAGCTTGATGAGGCACAGCGACAGGCGGTGACCGATGCCATCATGAAAGTGGGTCTCGCGGGCAAGGAGAAGCGCAAGCCGGGCGAACTTTCCGGCGGTGAACGCCAACGCGCCGCCATTGCTCGCGTGCTGGTGCGCGACAGGCCGCTGCTTCTGCTCGATGAGCCATTCACGGCGCTCGGCCCCGCCTTACGCCAGGACATGCTTGAATTGCTGAAGTCGCTCCACGATGAGCGTGGCCTCACCACGCTGATGGTCACTCATCATCCCGAAGATGCAAGCACCGCCGCCAGCCATGTGGCCTTTCTCGCCGATGGCGAGATCAAGGCCTATCGCAAAACGAAGAACATGTTCCGCGCCAAGAATATGCCGGGGCTTGCTGCCTATCTTGGCAATACGCCCCGCAGCCCATGAGTGAACCACGCCCTCAAAACGGCCGCCGCGCCCGCATGGCCTGGGTGAGCGTTCCTTCATCGAGATAGTCGAGCTCGCCGCCTACGGGCACGCCATGGGCCAGCCGCGAGGTGTGAAGGCCGCGTTCTTTCAATCGCTCTGTGATGTAGTGGGCCGTGGTCTGCCCCTCGACCGTGGCATTGGTAGCGAGCACCACTTCCTTCACTTCTCCATTGGAAGCGCGCTCCACCAACTGCCCGATGGAAAGATCCTCCGGCGTCACGCCACCCAATGCCGACAGCGTGCCACCCAGCACATGATAAAGCCCGTTCCAGGCATTAGCCCGCTCCAAAGCCCAGACATCGCCCACCTCTTCTACAACGCAGATCATCGTGCGGTCACGGCGCGGATCGGCGCAGACAGAACAGGGATCGATCGTATCCACATTGCCGCATTGGCTGCAGATGGAGACTTTCTCGCTGGCATCTTCCAGCGCCCGCGTCAGTGGCTCCAGCAGCTTCTCGCGGTTCTTGATGAGGTGGAGTACAGCGCGCCGTGCCGAGCGCGGCCCCAATCCCGGCAGCCGCGCCAAAAGCTGGATCAGCCGCTCAATCTCCGGGCCGGCCTGGCGCTTCATCTCAAAACGGCAGCGAAAGGCCCGGCGGCAGCGGCAGGCCGCCAGTCAGCGCTTTCATCTCTTCCGCAGCCAATGCTTCCGCCTTGTTCTTGGCATCGCCATGGGCCGCCACCAGCAGGTCTTCCAGGATTTCGCGTTCGCCTTCTTTCATCAAGGATGGATCAATGGAGACGGACTGAACAGCACCCTTGCCATTCATCGTCACCTTCACAAGCCCGCCGCCCGATTGCCCCGTGACGGAAAAGCTTTCCAGTTTCTTCTGCATGTCGCCCATGCGCGCCTGCATGGATTGCACCTGCTTCATGATGTCAGCGATATTCTTCATCAATCTCGTCCTGTGTGATTTCGGGAAGTGCGGGCGCTTCCGGCTCGCGCACCTTGGTGACTTCGGCGCCGGGGAAAGCCTTGAGATAGGTCTTCACATCCTCGCGCTGCAAGGCTTCGCGCATGGCGCTGTCCGCTTCCGCCTTACGCCGTGAGGAAATTGTTGCTTCACCGCCGGAGCGCGCCACCGTTACCATGAAGCGCTGCCCGGTCCACATTTCAAGCTTGCGGGAGAGTTCGCCGGGAAGATTGGACGGCGCACCATTTTCCAGCGCAATCTCGATCTTGCCTGGCGCAATCGAAATGGGGCGCACAAAGCGTTCCAGCTCCGTCTTGAGCTTGATGTCCCGCTTCTCGGCCACAAACGCCACAAGCCCCTCAAAATTCGCGATTGCCACGGGCTGGTCGGGTGGTGGCGTTGGCGTGGTTTGCGCAGGCTTCACAGCAAGGGATGTGGCTGGTCTTGCAGCAGTGGCAAGCGGAGCCGGATCAAGCCGCGGCAAATCTCGCTTCGGCGTCACGGCAGATGGCGCAGGGGTCTGCTTGATCTCACTCACCAGCTTCGCCAGTTCATCGCCTGAAGGAAGATTGGCCGCGTGAGCCAGCCGGATTAGTACCATTTCGGCCGCTTGTTCAGGGCGCGGCGCATTGGCCGTTTCACCCAAACCTTTAAGCAACATCTGCCAGGCCCGCGCCAGATGCGGAATGGAAAGCTTCTCGGCAAACTCCTTACCCTTGGATTTCTCCAGCGCCGTACGCGATGAATCCCGTTCCGCCGTCGAGGGCGAAACGCGCAAGCGCGTCACCCAATGGGTGAAATCGGCAAGGTCTCCAAGGATGGTTTGCGGATCGCCACCACCCTCATATTGCAAGGCCATTTCGGCAACGGCTTTGGCTGCATCACCTGCCATCACCGCCTCGAAGAGAT
The DNA here is from genome assembly GCA_020029455.1 of Hyphomicrobiales bacterium. Classification (GTDB taxonomy): domain Bacteria; phylum Pseudomonadota; class Alphaproteobacteria; order Rhizobiales; family Aestuariivirgaceae; genus Aestuariivirga. Next base: position 9,144 of record JAIBJH010000004.1, on the reverse strand, counting down.
CGATGACGCGCGTGCGGTCGGCAACGCCGAGCATGGAGAGCACGTCTTCGCTCCTCACCTTGCTGTCACCAAAGGCAATGGCCTGATCGAGCAGCGACAGGCCATCGCGCACCGAGCCTTCCGCCGCTCGCGCAATCAAGCGCAGTGACTCCTCATCCGCCTCCACATTTTCAAGGCGGCAGATTTTGCCATAGTGTTCGGCAAGCAACCCAGCATCAAGACGCTTCAGGTCAAAACGCTGGCAGCGCGACAGGATGGTGACCGGGACTTTGCGGATTTCCGTCGTGGCGAAGATGAACTTCACATGGGGCGGCGGCTCTTCCAGCGTCTTCAAAAGCGCATTAAAGGCGCTCTTCGAGAGCATGTGCACTTCGTCGATGATATAGACTTTGGTGCGCACCTCGACCGGCGCGTAGCGCACGCTGTCGACGATCTCGCGCATGTTGTCGACGCCGGTGTTGGAGGCAGCGTCCATCTCAATAACATCGATGTGCCGGGATTCGAGAATGGCCTCGCACTGGGGCGTCACCTCCGGCATCTCCATGGTGGGGCCGGAAGGATAGTTGAGCGCCCGCGCGATAAGCCGCGCCGTCGTCGTCTTGCCCACACCACGCACGCCCGTCAGCATATAGGCTTGGGCGATCCTTCCTGTGGCAAAAGCATTGGTGAGAACGCGCACCATCACATCCTGGCCGATCAGGTCGGCAAAGGTCTTGGGCCGGTATTTCCGGGCAAGGACGCGGTATGGTGTCTGTGATTGGGTGGACATGGACGGCAAAACTTAGCCCTTAAGCCATCCCCGGGGAAACAACAAAGACGGTGCTGTGGGAAGTAGGAGAGGCTGCCAGTGGGAGGCTGGCAAACAACCCGCAAAATCTCGTTGGGGCTGCTACCTTCCGGTCCTGACCCGGTTGGCGAGCACTGCGCCTGCTGCCAACCTCCCGGGCGCTATATGGTGTTTTTGCCCCCGAAAGGCAAGTGAAAGGCAAGCCTGCGGAGCAACCTAGAAAGTACCCACTCTCGACAGCAATTTACGGCGAATCGGGACGCTGATACGCTGCCGCGATGGCTAGCGGCTACGATTGCGATGTGCTGATTGTCGGTGGCGGTCTGGCCGGCGCCACCTTGGCCCTGATTTTGGCGAAGAACGGTATCGACGTCATCATCCTTGAAAAGGAGGTAGAGTATCGCGACCGTGTTCGCGGAGAGGTGCTTTTGCCCTGGGGAAGCGTGGAAGCCAAGGCACTCGGAATTTATGATCTCCTGCTTTCTTCTTGTGCCCGCGAATTTGAATATGAAGTCGACTATCTTGAAGGTGAAGGAACTCCTCCTCGCGACTATCGCGCGACAACGCCTCACCAGACATGTGGCCTGGCGTTTCATCATCCAGACATGCAGCGTGCACTAGCTAACGCGACGGTGGAAGCAGGCGCCCGTCTCTGGTCAGGATGGCAGTTGCAGTCACTGGAAGGAGGCCCAAGCTCCATTGCAGTCGCAATTCATCAAAGCGAAAAGCGTAACATCAAGTGCAAGCTCGTCGTCGGCGCGGACGGGCGGGAGTCCCGTACGGCAAGCCTCGCGGGTTTCACCCGCGAGCGTGATCCCGAGCAACTGTTCACAGCTGGTCTGCAAATGGAGGGCGAAGCCGAGGTTCCGCCATACCTTCATTTCTTTCTCGATAACGCCAAGGGGCGGGGCGCGATCTGGATTCAAACCAAGCCCAAGACATTCCGCACCTACCTTCTTCATCACAAGGATGCCTTGCCACGCAAGCTGTCTGGCGAACGCGACTACGAAACTGTGATGGCACATCTGCGAGACATCGGCGTTCCGGGAGAATGGCTTGATGCGACAAAGCCATTTGGCCTCTTTGCCACCTTTGATGGGGCACATCGCTGGATCAGCAGACCCTTCCGGGAGGGCATTGTGTTGGCTGGCGACGCTGCAGCTTGCAGCGATCCGGTTTGGGGTAATGGCCTCTCCCGTACACTGCGTGACACGCGGCTTCTGCGTGACGCACTCCTGGATGACCGTGATTGGCACAAGGCCGTGTCGGCCTACGCCGAACAACATGATAACTTCTTCCATCGGCTGCGCAAGGCGGAACACCTCAATGCGGAGCTCTACTTCTCCATGGGCGAGGAAGCAGCGCGACGGCGCGACCGGGCCTGGAAATTGATGGAAAATGACCCCAGTCTCAATCCTGACGTGTCGGGGTTGGGGCCGGAGGCGCGCTGCAGTGACCAGGCAATCCGTGTGCTCCTCGCCACCGAGAACTGGACTTTCGGTTGAAACGTCGCAGCAGAACTTCCACCGGCACGGGTGCCGGTTGACCCATTTCTCCCCCTCGCCTATCTCACGCGCATGGCAATAAGGCCCATCATAACGCTCCCCGACGAGAAGATTCTGCGGCAGGTGTCCAAGCCTGTGAAATCCGTAGATGAAGGAGTGCGCGCCGTTTTCGATGACATGCTGGAGACCATGTACAAGGCCCCCGGCATCGGCCTTGCCGCCGTCCAGATCGGCGTGCCGCAGCGCCTGATCGTCCTCGACGTGGCCCGCGAGGGCGAAGAAAAACGCCCCCTCTTCCTCGCCAACCCGGAGGTCATCTGGACCTCGGAGGAGTTTGGCGAATATGAGGAAGGCTGCCTGTCCATCCCCGATTTCTATGAAATGGTGCAAAGGCCGCGAGACGTGAAGGTCCGTTTTCTGGACCGCTTGGGCGAACCCCACGAGATGGCGGCATCGGGACTGCTTGCCACCTGCCTGCAGCACGAGATCGACCACCTGAACGGCATCCTTTTCATCGACCGCATCTCGAAGCTGAAGCGCGACCGCGTCGTCAAGAAATTCCAGAAGGCCCAGAAGCTCGGGAAGCTGTGATGCGCCTCACCTTCATGGGCACACCGGATTTTGCCGCAACGGCGCTGGCCGCACTGCTCGATGCGAGCCATGAAGTGGCTTGCGTCTATTCCCAGCCGCCCCGCCCGGCAGGGCGTGGCATGAAGGAAAAGCCATCGCCCGTTCACGAACTGGCGCTGAGCAAGGGCATTGAAGTCCGCACGCCCGTATCTCTGAAATCACCTGAAGAGCAGCAGCGTTTTGCCACTCTCAAAGCCGATGCCGCCGTGGTGGTGGCCTATGGACTTCTGCTCCCCAAACCAATTCTGACTGCATCGCGCTTTGGTTGCTTCAATATCCATGCCTCGCTTCTGCCGCGTTGGCGCGGGGCAGCCCCCATCCAGCGCGCTATCATGGCAGGAGATACAGAAACGGGCGTCACCATCATGCGCATGGATGAAGGCCTCGACACCGGCCCCATGATGAAGCGCGTGAGCTGCCAGATCACTGACTCAACCACCGCCTCCACCCTGCACGATGAACTTGCGAAGATCGGCGCAGCAGCCATGCTAGATGTATTAAAGAATCCGGATGCGCCAGGCGAACCACAACCGGCCGAAGGCGCAACCTACGCCGTGAAAATCAGCAAGGCTGAAGCCAAGATCGACTTCACCAATCACGCGCGCTCTGTGCTCCGGCATATCCACGGTCTCTCGCCATTTCCCGGCGCATGGTTTGAAATCAATGGTGCCCGCATCAAGGTGCTGCGCTGCCAACGCGCCGAGGGAAAAGGCGCGCCCGGCACGTCGCTCGATGATCAACTCACCATCGCCTGCGGTGAAGGTGCGATCCACCTGCTCGAAGTCCAGCGCGAAGGCAAGGGGCCGATGGAAACGGATGCTTTCCTGCGCGGCTTTGCCATTCCGGCGGGCACAAGGGTTTCCTGATGCCGCGCTATAAGCTCACCATCGAATATGACGGCACGGCCTTTGCCGGCTGGCAGGTGCAGGACAACCAGCCTTCAATCCAAGGCGTCATCGAAGCGGCAATCCAGCAGATTCATGGGGTCCACTGCACCGTGCAGGGTGCAGGCCGCACCGATGCCGGCGTTCATGCACTGGCGCAGGTTGCCCATGTGGACTTGCCGAAAAGCTGGGATCCTTTCGTGCTGCGCAACGCCATCAATGGCAACATGCGTGGCCACCGCATCGCCGTGCTTGCCGCCGAGGAAGTGGGCGAGGATTTCCACGCCCGCTTTTCAGCAACGGAGCGGCGCTATCTCTATCGCATCCTGAACCGCAGGGCCCCGCCAGCCCTTGACTGGAACAAGGTCTGGCATGTTCCCGTCGATCTCGATGCCGGATCCATGCACGAAGCGGCGCAAGTGCTTGTCGGCAAGCATGACTTCTCGACTTTCCGAGCTGCTTCCTGCCAGGCCCAGTCACCCATCAAGACACTCGATATCCTGAAAGTGTCGCGCTTTGGCGAGGAGATCGAGATCGAGGCTGTGGCACGCAGTTTCCTGCACCATCAGGTGCGTTCCATGGTGGGCACGCTGAAGCAAGTGGGCGAGGGCAAATGGACGGCGCGCGATGTTGAAAAAGCACTTCAGGCCCGCGACCGTTCGGCCTGCGGGCCTGTTGCACCATCTGACGGTCTGTACCTCGTCAGCGTGTCCTACTTGGAAAGATAGACTTCGGCCACAACCGCAGCCTTCACCGCCTCGAAGGCGCCGGCGAGATCGGCCGTGTCATCGGCAATGAAGAAATACTTCACAGGATCGCTGGCGCAGTCTTGCAGGCGCTTGCGCGTATCCGAGTCGTCAAGATCGAAGGCCATGGTGATGATGGTGATGCCATCGGCCTTGGCGTTGCTGAACAACGTCTCAAGATTAGCTTCGCCCTGCGCTACAGTGCGCGTGCTGCCGGGGCCGAAACCTGGTTCTGTCTGCATGCCGTCTGTCAGTACGACAATGAACTTCTTCGTTTCATCGTCGTTAAAGGCAACGCCTTCCGCATAAGGCGCGTTGGGAGAGAGCAGGTGATAACCGAACTCGACACCAAGGGCGATATGCGTCCAGGCATAGGGCGTCATCACCGCAAGCTGGTTGGTGATGTTGGAGAAACTGTCCGTGAGCGGAGCAATGAGCAAGTTGTTGGCCGTGTAGCCGGAGCAGCCCCAAGCGATGTGTTCAAGCGCCTGCGGCTGGCCCCACTTGGTGCTGTTGGAAGAGGTGGGCGTTGCCGCCGTGGTATTGGCCGGATACTTGCGGTCCTGGGTGCAACCGGTCCAGGTGCCGCTGCCGCCGCCCACCACAAATGACTTGGGCAGCGTCGTATAGACATGGTGCGAGAAGGGAACGAGACCGAACTTCACCTTGTCGGGAGCAGCCGTCGAGAGATCGGTCACCAGATCGCTGGCGGCCTGCTTCATGGCCTGATACTTTACCACGCCATTGATCTTGTCATTCATCGAGCCCGAATAATCCAGGACCAGGGCAATCTCGGCGTTCTTCTCTCCGGCAATGCCAACCTCAGCAATGGCGTCCGCCACCATTTCAGTGACGCCGACAATTCCCATGAAGTGCATCGGCACGTCAACTGAGCCATCGGCGACTACTACGCCGTTCACAATGGTGAAGCTGGCGCTGTGGGCGAGATTTGAGCCAGCGCCCTCCTGCATGTTGGCATTGTAGGCGGCATCACCCGCGGCAATGCGCTCGGCATTGGTATTGAGACCAGGTGCGGCGGCGGCAAGCGCGCCGGCATCGAGCGCAACCTGCATCTGGTTCTTGGCGGCGCTGAAATGCACGAAATCGACGGCGGCACCCGCACAGGCAAAAAATGGCACTGCGGCAATGGTTAAAATCACTGCTGCAGTTCCCTTCTGGCACGCGCTGAAGCGGCGGAAGCTGGAAGAAAGCTTTGCGCGAAGGGCCCGAGTCGCCAAGTCAATCGCCATGGGTTTGCTCCTGTTTCAATCCGGCACGGCTGGCCGGGTTTCGCAAGGAGAGGAGCAAGCGCGGGACCTGACGGTCAGGTCGCGCCGGATGCTTAATCAGGTGGTTAGCGGAGGGTTAACGCAATCCCGAAAATCCCGGCTACGCCGTTAACATTCTCGCAATCTCTAGTGCAGCGCGGACGGAAGGCCGGGACTAAAACTTCACAATCGGCTTGAAACCGCCGAAATACATGCGCGCGCCATCAAAGGGCGCCGTCTTCCAATCGTAGTTCGCCATGAAGGGATCCTTCATAATCTTTTTCCACACGGCGCTGCGGTGCGCCTTCGACTTGAACATGATGTAAGACGCCACCACCACCTCGCCTTTCTTGAGGTTGAGGCTTTGCGGAAAAGACGTGACCTTGCCGGGCTTCACATCATCTTCAAGGCACTCGGCATAACCAATGGCACCGTGCTTCTTCCAAAGCGCCGCGCTCTTCTTGCACAGCGCCCGGTATGCCTTGAGCTTCTTCTTCGGCACGGGCACAACCATGAAATCAACATAGGCCATTTGACTTTCCTCCTCGAACTCACGCTGGAGTGCAGCATGTTGCAGCCATAGTCACAGACAACCTGCAAGACTTCAAGCTGCGGCAATAGCCTCGATTTCAACGAGCCAGTCACTTTCAAGCGTTTCCACCACAATCGCCGTCGTTGGAATCCGCCGCCCTCGCAGCGCCGCCAGCCGCGCATTCTGGTTGGCAAGCGCATAGTCTTTGTGCCGGAGATAGCTGGTCAGCCGCACAATATTGTCTTTCGTCATGCTGGCCACCGCCAGGATGGCGGTAATGTTGGCCCAGATCAGTTCGAGCTGTTGTTCGAGCCCTGGTGGCGCAACGCCTTTCTCGTCCAATCCCATGGTGCCACTGACGAAAAGCAGCCTCTCCGCGCCTTTCACCTCCATGGCATGGCAATAATCCTCCGCCGGATAGATGCCGGATTTCGGTTCAACAATTCTACAGTTTGCAACCATTTTCATTCTCCTAAAGCCGATAGTAGAGTGGTTATGTTCGGAAGAAATGGGAAAATGCAGAATGAAACAAAAAACAGAAAAGATTCGCCGCGAGCCAGCGCCTTATGTTGGATTGGACCAGTTCGACCGAAAAATATTAGGTGAGCTCTCGGCCGATGCCCGCAAGCCCTATATTGAAATCGGCAAGTCCGTTGGCCTGTCCGCGCCCGCCGTGCATGAGCGGGTGAAGCGGATGAGGGCGGCAAATGTTTTCTTCGGCACCACCATTCAGATCAATCCTGCCGCTGTCGGAAAGCCGTTGCTTGCTTTCATCCATGTGGAAGCGGACGGATGGGGCAAGAACGAACGCCTGATGTCATTGTCGCGCTTCCCGGAAATCGAGGACATGCACTCGGTTGCCGGCGACACTTCTCTCATCATCAAGGCGCGCACTTCCGATGCGCTTGGCCTTGAGCATCTCTTATCCCAGATCTACGCCGTTCCCGGCGTGCGCAGCACCAAGACCTATGTCGTCCTGTCCAGCCTTGTTGAAAGGCCGGCCCACCCGGAAACGACAAGAGAATGGCCAAAGCACATCGCAAGCTCGCCCGTCGCGGAGAAAACGCTCCGCAGGTGACTAATCACGCCGCCTTGGCGATGTTCCTCAGCACATAATGCAGGATGCCGCCGTTTTTGTAGTAATCGATCTCGTCCAGCGTATCGATGCGGCAGAGGGCCGGGAATGTGGCACTCGTGCCATCGGCGCGGGTGATTTCGACGGTCAAAGTCTCGCGGGGTTTGAGACCATCGGCGAGGCCCTTGATGGTGACGGTCTCATCACCGCGCAGGCCCAGCGTCTGCCAGCTCTGGCCCTCCTGGAACTGCAACGGCACGACGCCCATGCCGACGAGGTTTGAGCGGTGGATGCGCTCGAAGCTTTGGGCGATTACGGCGCGAACGCCCAGAAGATTTGTGCCCTTGGCCGCCCAATCGCGTGACGAGCCATTGCCATATTCAACACCGGCAAAGACCACGAGCGGTGTCTTCTCCACCGCATACATCATCGCAGCATCATAGATCGGCATTTCGGTGTTGTCGGGGTAGTGCAGCGTGAAGCCGCCTTCCTTCACATTGCCAGCCTCATCCTTCACCATGTGGTTCTTGATGCGGATATTGGCGAAGCTGCCGCGCATCATCACCTCATGGTTGCCGCGCCGCGTGCCATACTGGTTGAAGTCGACAGGCTTTACGCCGTTGTTGGTGAGATAGCGCCCCGCCGGAGAGGCCGCCTTGATGGCGCCTGCAGGCGAGATATGGTCCGTGGTGATCTTGTCGCCGAAGAGCCCGAGGATACGCGCGCTGACAATGTCAGTCACAGGCTTTGGCGTCTTCTGCATGCCCTGGAAATAGGGCGGGTTCTGCACATAGGTGCTCTTCCCGTCCCAAGCATAGGTCTCGCCCTTGCTGGATTTCACAGCGCGCCAATTCTTGTCGCCCTTGAAGACATCGGCATAACGCTTCTTGAACATGCCCGCCGTGATATTCTTGCCGATGAAGCTGTCGATCTCCTTGTTGGTGGGCCAGATATCCTTGAGATAGACCGGCTTGCCATTCCTGCCGGTGCCGAGCGATTCCGTGGTGATGTCGATTTGCGTTGAACCCGCCAGCGCGTAAGCCACAACTAACGGCGGCGATGCGAGATAGGCGGCCTGCACATCGGGAGAGACGCGGCCTTCGAAGTTACGGTTGCCGGAAAGCACCGCGGAAGCAACGATGCCATTGTCACTGATCGCCTTGGAGATCGCCGGATCAAGCGGGCCCGAATTGCCGATGCAGGTGGTGCAGCCATAGCCCACGAGATAGAAACCGATCTTGTCGAGTTCCTTCTGCAGACCTGACTTCGCCATATATTCGGAAACAACCTGTGAGCCCGGCGCAAAGCTCGTCTTCACCCAGGGCTTTGAATTGAGGCCCAGCGCCGCCGCTTTCTTGGCAAGAAGCCCGGCGCCGATCAGCACTGATGGGTTCGACGTATTGGTGCAGGAGGTGATGGCAGCGATCACCACATCGCCATGGCCGAGATCGAAGTTCTTGCCCTCGACGGCGACGCGCTTCTCCTTCTCGCCCGGCTTGGCAAAACCTGCCTTGTCCTTCGGTGTTTCCAGCGCTGACTGGAATCCCGTTTTGATGTCAGGCAGCGGAACAAATTTTTCCGGCCGGTTGGGGCCTGCCATGGCAGAAACGACAGAGGCAAGATCAAGCTCCAGCGTATCGGTGAAGACAGGATCCGGAGTTGTTTTCGTCGTGAACATGCCCTGCGCCTGGCAATACTTCGCCACGAGCGCGATGCG
>JAIBJH010000088.1 GCA_020029455.1 Hyphomicrobiales bacterium | reverse complement strand
GCCTGATCGATCACCACGGCAAAGATAATAACCAGCCCTTTGATGACCATTTGCCAGAAGGTGCTCACGCCCATCATCACGAGGCCGTCTGACAGGATGCCAATCACGAAGGCGCCGATGATCGTGCCACCCACAGTGCCACGCCCGCCAGACATGGAAGTGCCGCCGAGCACCGCAGCCGCGATGGCATTCAGTTCAAAACTTTCGCCCGTAGCAGGATGTGCCGCCATCAATTCCGAGGAAATGATGATGCCGACGATTGCCGCGCAGAAGCCGGAAAACATGTACACCGCCATCTTCACGCGGTTGACGCGCACGCCCGACATGCGCGCCGCCCGTTCGTTGCCGCCCACGGCAAAGACGTGCCGGCCAATGGGCGTGTATTTCGCCATATAAGCGGCCGCGAGCGCCACAAGGATGAGGATCCACACCGAAACAGGCAATCCCAAGAGCCGGGTGCTGCCGATCCAGCCAAAGCCCTGTGTGCCCAGCACCTCTTGTCCGACAAGATTGGGAAAAGTCGCACCATCCGAAAGAAGAAGCCCTGCCCCGCGCGCCACATAGAGTGTGCCAAGAGTGGCGATAAAGGGCGCAACATTGAGCCGCGTGATCAGAAGGCCATTGAGGACGCCGATGAACACGCCGACGCCCAGCGTAATCAAGACAACTTCAAAAACATTGAAATAGACCGTCCATCCGCCGGGCAGGTCAAGGCCGTTGAGAACGAGCCCGCCCGCCACCATACCGCATAACCCGACAATCGAGCCCACCGAAAGGTCTATGCCGCCAGTGATGATCACAAAGGTCATCCCCATGGCCAGGAAAGCATTCAGCGCCACATGCTTTGACATCAGCACGAAATTCGCGGAGCTCAGAAAATTGGGTGCGAAGATGGAAAAGAATATCAGCACGGCAAAGAGCGCGATGAAAGTGCGCAGCTTCATGACGGTGAGAAGCAGTGAGCCGGAATTCATGCTGGCGACTTTTGTGCTCATGCGGCTTTTGCTTTCTTGTGTCCCGCGGCCGAGGCCGCAACAATGTCGGTTTCCGAAACGGCATTCCGCTCATATATGCCCACCATCTTGCCATTGCTCATGACGCCGATCCGGTCGGAGAGCGCCATCACCTCATCAAGGTCTGATGTCACAAAGACGATGGCAATGCCTTCTGCTGCAAGCTTGCGCATGGTGCGGAACACATCCGCCTTGGCGCCAACATCAATGCCCCGGCTTGGTTCGTCCATCAGCAGAATCTTGGGTCTCGTCATCAACGCCTTGCCGATCACGACCTTCTGCTGGTTGCCGCCGGAAAGTGAGGACGCCTCGAACTCCGGATGTGGCGCCTTGATCGACAGGTTACTGATAGCCTGCTTCACTTCCCGCATCTCATCCTGCGGCCTGATATGGAAGATACTCGCGAGATTCTTGAGCGAAGACAGAGTAAGGTTGGCGGCTATGGAGAGGATGGTCACAAGGCCATCGCGCTGCCGGTCCTCGGGGATAATGGCAAGCCCGGCGGCGATGCGCCCTGCCGTGTCCATTCTGTCAACCAGCCGGCCAGCCACGGTAATGTGGCCTCCCGCCTGCGGATGGCGGCCCGCGATGCATTCCATGAGTTCGCTGCGCCCGGCGCCCATCAGCCCGTAGATGCCGAAGATTTCCCCCGCCCGCACATCGAATGACACCTGATCGACCGCAAGGCCGCCCGTGGCGCGTGGCAGCGTCACATCCTTGCAGGTGAGAAGCACCGCGCCAAGTTCATGCTGCACCGATTTCGAGAAGTCCTTCGCGTCAGAACCGATCATCTGGCGCACAATCCATTTGGTATCCACATTCGCCATGCGCTCATTGCCCGTGACGGCCCCGTCGCGCAGCACCGTGATAAAGTCACCGATGCGGATCAGCTCCTCCAGCCTGTGCGAGATATAGACAATCGCGACACCCTGAGCCTTGAGATCGGCAATCACCCGGAACAGCACCTCGACTTCCGCCGCGCTCAAGGCCGATGTCGGTTCGTCAAAGATGATGATGCGGGAGTTGAGGGAAACGGCCCTGGCGATTTCAACAAGCTGCTGCTGGCCGATCATCAGGTCTTCCACCAGCATGTCGGGCCTGATGCCTGCTTCAAGGCGGTCGAGAAGCGCAAGCGCCTGCCGGTCCTGCCCGGCATGATCGATGTGGATTCCACCCCGCCTGATTTCACGGGACATGAAAATATTTTCCGCCACCGACAGGTTGCCGAGGAGATTGAGTTCCTGGAACACCATGCTGATACCGAGCGCTTCTGCATCCGCTGGCGAGGAGAGGCGGATCTCCTTGCCGTCCAAAAAAATCTTGCCGAGGGTCGGCTGCTCAACTCCCGCGATGATCTTCATCATGGTGGATTTGCCGGCACCATTTTCACCCACCAGAACGGTGACAGCGCCTTTCCGGATATCAATGGAGACGTGTTTGAGTGCCACCATGCCGGAGTAGACTTTGGTTACGCCCTCCAGCCGCAGAATGACATCTTCGCCCGCGCTCATGGCTTGATCTCGATTGCAAGAGGCGTCACCAACGGCAATTCACCGGCTGGCGGCAAGGGAAATGCGCCTAGCACAGCGGCAGACTTATCCGGCAAACCATCGCGGGGTAGCTTGCCGAGAATCTTGCCGTTGAGATGCGTGTTGAAGGCCTTGCCGAACTGCGCAAAGTCAATCTGATTGGTGAAATCATTGAAGTTCACAAAATCGAGGGAGTCACGGATGGCTGTGCCACGGATAACAGGTCCAATCTGGATATGGGCGTCGGCCCTGCCATCGCCATCCGCATCGACATCGATCGTGGCGGCGCGCGATTGAGTGTTGGCGGCAACGATCTTGCCTTCAATCCTGGCAAGCAAGGTCCATGGCGCGCTGCCTTCCTTTTCCTTGTAGCCATATTTTGCGCCAGCGGCATTTGCATCCGCCTTGATCGCGGTTTGCACTTCCATGAATAGGCCAGCCCTCGCCTGCGCATACGGCATCACCTTTGCATCCCACAACTCAGCGACTTTCGCGTCAAACCCCTTGTCGGATGCCTGGGCCGAATTGGCCGATGCCTGTTTCTGCTTTTCGGCAGTTGGAACGAACTTGCATCCCGCCAAAGCGAGACAGGCCAAAGCAACTATTGCCAATTTCCGAATACGGTTCATCCGCCAACCCTAATCAAGAATTTGGGACAGGGCCATGCCTGGCCCTGCCCCACAGTCGTCAGGGAGGATTACTTGAGTGCAAAGGTCTCAAGCTTCGCGGCGTTGTCAGCATTGATCAGCACGCAATCGAGAAGCTGCTTTTCCTGGGCAGGCATCTTCTTGTTGGCGATTGCATCATGGGCCTGTTCGACCGCGAGCTGCGCTGAGTAATAGGCCGGCTGCAGAACAGTTGCCTTGATGCCGCCCGCAAGTATCGAGTCGCGCACGTCATTCGACCCGTCGAAGCCAACGACGATCACATCCTTCTTGCCAGCCGCTTGCAGAGCGGCAATCGCGCCCATGGCCATGGTGTCGTTGCCGGAGATCACGCCCTTGATGTCCGGATTGGCCTGCAAGATGGTTTCCATTTTGTCGAAGGCTTCCTTCTGGCTCCAGTTGGCGGATTGCTGCGCCACCATCTTGAGATCAGGATAGGAGTCGATCACGTCGTGATATCCCTTTGAACGGATGCCCGCGTTGGTGTCGGATTCCTTGCCGACGAGTTCAACGAACGTGCCCTTCTCGCCCATGAGCTTGACGAATTCCTGCGCACCAAGCTGAGCACCCTGGTAGTTGTTCGACACGATCTGGGCAGCGGCAACGCCCGTGGCATTGATTTCACGGTCAATCAGAAATGATGGAATGCCAGCATCCTTGGCTTTTTGCACGGCAGCAACAGTGGCGTCAGCACCGGCATTGTCGAGGATGATAGCCTTGGCGCCACGCGCGATGGCCGTGTCAATCAGTTCGGATTGCTTGTTGGCGTCGTCATCATGTGAAGCAACCAGGGTCTCATAGCCCAGCTCCGTGGCCTTGGCGGCAGCACCATCCGCTTCCGCCTTGAAGAACGGATTGTCTGGCGAGGGCGTGATGATGGCGATCAGGTCGGCGGCCTGTGCCGAAACAGATGTTGTGAATGCCATGGCCCCGAACATGGCGGCAACGGCAATTCGGCGGGTCACTTTCATCATGGTTTTCCTCCCTTTTTGATGAATCAAGTAATGCGTTGGATGGATGCGGCAATTTCGTCGGGTTCAAACACGCGCTTCCAATCGTCGCGCATGAGCACCGGCTTGCCGAATTGAATGGCCTTGTTGCAGGCGTCAGAAAACACGCCCGGCTGCTCTTTGAAGATGACAGCGCCAAGAATGTTCATGTGCCCCAGCAGGAAGTCGCGCGCGGCCTCTTCCGGCACGCCGCGCCTCACCACTTCCTCCATGGCTTCCCGCATGACATCGAGCAGCGAAGCCACGACAGTTTCGGCAAGGCCGGGCTCAAGCAGGGCAAGCTGCTCGACGGTAAGCCGGTGAGAGCGCATCACTGGCGCCCAGATTGTCTTGGCCACCTCTTCGCCCCGCGCGAAATCACTTTCCGGGCCTTGCATGAGGCAACACACGATCGCCTGCTTGGCGGCGATGCCGCCGAAACGATCAAGCTTGGCCTTCATCTCCGTCTCATCGTTGAAGATCGGCGGATGACACGGGTGCGTCACGAAATAGGTGATGTCCGGACGCTTCGGCAGATGGCCCGCATAGGGTGCGGCGGCATCCAGGATGACAACCAGGGTGCCGGGCTTGAGCTTGTCCACAATGCCATGAGCCACCTTCCCGATTGCGGTATCGGGAACAGCCAGGACCACAATCTCGGCACCTATCAATGCGGTTTCCGCATCAGATGCCTGCCACCCCAATTCATCTGCAAGGCGCTGGCGGCCAGCTTCACTCACTTCAACCGGGGCCACGGTAAAACGCGAGTTCTTGAGATTGGCCCCAAGCCGCATCCCCATTTTTCCACCAGCACCAAAGAGAGCGACTTTTGTCATCAAAGCTCCAGTATGTCGCTCGATGGCATAACTGGTATAATGAGTCAATCATTATGTGATTATTTCAATACTGGGAACTTGGATCAGGCAACCTTGGCTGATTTCCTTCCCAAGATGGAAATCCCGCATAAGGTTTCCCGACGTGTTGCCGAGCAGAACTGGTTTAGTCGGAAGAGACCATCCGGATCGCTTTGCGTTTCGCCGATTGCAAGCGGGCATAGACATTCTCGCCCAGCGCAGGCTAACGTTTGTGCTGCAGATCTATGTCCTCCCTTTCCACTTTTTCCAACAAAGTATCCGTCGCGGTGTCCTCCGGTGAATTGTGGGCGGCCCTCGACACATTGGCGTTTGCTGAAATTGGGCACATCCTGTTCACAGTGACGACAGTCGAGATGGATGAAGGTGTGGCGCGGCGGGTCTATACCAATCATCCCAAGCAGTATCCCGTTTCTGGCACTAAGCCCATCCATCGGGACGAGTGGTTCGATATCGTGCATGGCCAACGGCGCAGCTTCGTTGCGAATACGATTGCGGACATTGCCAAGGCGTTTCCGGACCATGAGCTGATCGCCTCGCTCGGCTGTGGTTCCGTGCTGAACCTGCCGATTTTTCTCCGCAATGAACTGGTTGCCACTGTGAACATGCTGGCCGCCGAACACCACTATACGGCAGAGCGTGTTGCAGCCGCAGAAGCCCTTCTTCCACTTCCGGCGAGCCTTTGCTGGGCCTTGGCAACGCAATTTGACAGCGCCAGTAAAAGCCCCGATTGATAACGCCAAGTGGGGTCGCAGCTTGGCGATGGACAACAAGACAGCTTGGGCAATCGCAACGGCACGGCAAGCGGCGACCTTTCTGGCATCACTTGCCCTCACATTCGTTGGGCTGACAGCTGTCACCTTTTTTATCGGCCGCCTGACCAAGATAGATCCCGTCCTTGCCGTTGTCGGCGACAAGGCCTCCAAGGAGGTTTACGACCAGACATTTCTGGCGCTCGGCCTCGACCGGCCCCTCATCGTGCAATACGCGCTCTACCTGAAACGCGTGCTCAGCGGCGAGTTCGGCATTTCGGTCCTCACATCCCAGCCCGTTCTGAGTGATCTCCTCCGGGTGTTTCCCGCTACTTTTGAACTTGCAACCATCGCCATCATCATCGGCATGGCGGTCGGCGTGCCCGCCGGCGTTTGGGCCGGTGCGCGCAAGGGCCGCTGGCCTGACCACATAATCCGCATTGTCGGGTTGTTCGGTTATTCTGTGCCGGTCTTCTGGCTGGGTCTCGTTGGGCTGTTCTTTTTCTACGGCAAGCTGGGCTGGGTGTCGGGCACCGGCCGTCTTGATGTTTTCTATGACGATGTCGTCACGGCAAGGACAGGCGTCATCCTCATCGATGCAGCAATAGAAGGCGAATGGGACATCTTCCGGAATGCCTTCAGTCACCTCATCCTGCCGGCGACAATTCTTGGCTATTTTTCCTTGGCTTATATCGCGCGGATGACGCGAAGCTTCATGATCGACCAGTTGGCCCAGGAATATGTCACGGCGGCGCGCGTCAAAGGCCGGTCTTTCTGGGGCGCCGTGTGGCGCCACGCCTTCCCCAATATCATGGTGCCGCTCATCACCGTGGTCGGATTGAGTTACGCCTCTCTGCTTGAGGGCGCGGTTCTGACAGAAACTGTCTTTGCCTGGCCGGGCCTTGGCCTCTACATCACGCGCGCCCTCTTCAACAGCGACATGAATGCGGTGCTGGGCGGAACAATCCTCGTCGGCACGATCTTTGTCGGCATCAATCTATTTTCCGATTTCCTCTACCGCATTTTCGATCCACGGTTGACAGCGGGATGACGCAAAGTCTTGTGCAATGGCTGCAAGACGAAGCGCCGCGCTCGCGCAAGCAGGCGGCCCTCGGCAATCTCTTTCGCGCCATGCGGGCAGTCGTCACCAACCCGGCAGCGCTGACTGGCCTCATCATCGTAACGCTGTTGATCCTGGTAGCAATCCTCGCCTCCTTGCTAGCGCGAGGCATTTCGCCGCTTTCCCAGGATTTGGTCAACCGCCTCGCGGCCCCCTCCGCAGAGCACTGGTTCGGCACCGATGAACTGGGACGGGATATCTACGCCCGCACCCTTTTTGGCGCGAAAGTCACGCTCACTATCGTCATGCTGGTTTCGGTCGTCGTGGCGCCCATTGGGTTAGCCGTCGGCACGCTGGCTGGCTACCTGGGAGGCTGGGTCGATGCCATGCTGATGCGCATCACGGATATTTTTCTCGCTTTCCCACGTCTGGTTCTTGCGCTTGCATTTGCAGCTGCACTCGGTCCCGGCATTGAGAACGCTGTCATCGCGATCTCACTCACAACCTGGCCGCCCTATGCCCGCATCGCGCGGGCTGAGACCATCACCATCGCCAAGAGCGAATTCATCCAGGCGGTGGTGTTGCAGGGTGCTTCCACTTGGCGCATTTTGTTCAAGCATATCGTGCCTCTGTGTCTGTCATCCGTCATTGTGCGGCTGACGCTCGACATGGCTGGCATCATCCTCACGGCTGCGGGCCTGGGCTTCCTGGGCCTTGGCGCCCAGCCGCCAACGCCGGAATGGGGCGCCATGGTCTCGGCGGGACGCAACGTCATTCTGGATCAATGGTGGGTTGCCACCATCCCAGGTATTGCCATTTTCATCGTCAGCCTTGGCTTCAATCTCTTGGGCGACGGCCTGCGCGATGTCTTTGATCCAAAGGCCGAGCGATGAGCGAAACCCTGCTCTCGGTTCGCAATCTGAGCGTGGCTTATCCGGGGCGAAGCGGCGTCACTCATGCGCTCCGCAACGCCAGCTTCACGCTGGGACGGGAGCGGCTTGGCATTGTCGGTGAATCAGGCTCCGGCAAGACCACAGCGGGCCGCGCCATCCTCGGGCTTATCCCCAAGCCTGGAATCGTCATGGCAGATGAACTGAGTTTCGCGGGAGAACCGCTGCTCAATCGTAGCGAAAGCGATTGGCGAAAATTGCGTGGCCGCCGCATGTCCATGATCATGCAGGATCCGAAATACTCACTGAACCCGGTGCAGCGGATCGGCCAGCAGATTTCCGAAACCTGCCGTCTGCACCTTGGTTCGACACGCAAGGACGCTGAACAGCGCTCCCTGGCGATGCTGGAAGCGGTGAAGATCCGCGATCCTGAATTGGTCTACAATCAATATCCCCATCAGCTTTCGGGTGGCATGGGCCAGCGCGCCATGATTGCCATGATGCTTGTCGCAGAACCTGATCTCCTGATCGCCGACGAACCCACTTCTGCGCTCGACGTGACTGTTCAGAACGACGTGCTGCGCATTCTCGATGATCTGGTGACAGAACGCGGCATGGGCCTCATCTTCATCAGCCACAATCTCACGATCGTCTCCAGTTTCTGTGACCGGGTACTGATCATGTATGGCGGCAAGATCATGGAAGAATGTGCCGCCGATGACTTGAAGAAAGCGCGGCACCCCTACACCCGTGCCCTAGTCGCGGCAGCCCCATCGCTTGACGAACCGCGTGCCGAACTGGCGACGGTCGTGAGAGACCCCGCATGGCTGGCATGATCGACGTCAACGACCTGCATGTGACTTTCCAAAATGGTGGAAAGCCCGTACGGGCTGTTCAGGGCGTAAGTTTTTCCGTTGGCGACGGTGAGAGTTTTGGCATTGTCGGCGAGTCCGGCAGCGGCAAGTCAACCGTGCTCAAGGCCATCGCTGGATTGATCCCTTCTGAAAGCGCAGGTCTCCTGGTGAACGGAAAGCCTGTATCCGCACGCCGGGCGAAGGAAGACCGGCGGCAACTGCAATTTGTCTTCCAGGACCCTTATGCCTCGCTTCACCCCCGCCAAACCGTTGATGATGTCCTGCGCGAACCTTTGATCATCCACGGCATAGGTGAAAGGGACGAGAAGATTGTCGGCGCAATTGCCGAAGTCGGACTTTCACCTCAGCATCGCTTTCGCTACCCGCACCAGTTGTCCGGAGGGCAACGCCAGCGCGTGGCCATCGCCCGGGCGCTTATCCTGCGGCCGCCAATCCTGCTGCTGGATGAGCCGACATCTGCATTAGATGTCTCAGTTCAAGCTGAAATCCTCAACCTGATCTCCAGGCTCCGCAAGAGCCATCGCCTCACCATCATTCTCGTCAGCCATGACCTCGGTGTCGTGGCTCACCTTTGCAGCCGGATTGCCATCATGCAGCTGGGCCGCCTCGTCGAGATCGTGGAGGCGAACAGCTTAAGAACTGGGCAAGTTCGTCAGGACTACACCCGCCGGCTCATTGCAGCGAGCCGAGGATTTACCCGCATGACGGGCTGACTTGCATTTTCCTCATATTGCCAAGTCCTTGAAATGGGTCTGAGATGTTGAGGACTGCGGCTCACGCAGCCCATTTCAAGTAATCAGGAGACGTTCATGGTCAAGAGTTTGAAGTATGCGTTGCTTGCGGGCGCAATGCTGGCGCTGACCCAGCAGGTTTTTGCAGACACGCCAAAGGATACGCTGGTCATCGCAGAAAATATCGACGACATCATCTCGCTTGATCCTGCCGAGGCCTATGAATTGAGTGGCATACAGGTTCTTGCCAACACCTACGACCGCATCATGCGCTTTGAACCGGAAGACATCACCAAGCTGGTGGGCGGCGTTTCCGAGTCGCAATCAGTAAGCGAGGACGGCAGAACATTCACGCTCAAGATCAGGCAAGGCCTGAAATTCGCTTCCGGCAATCCAGTGACGGCAAAAGACGCCGCCTTCTCGTTGCAGCGCGTGATCAAACTCAACAAGAC
>JAIBJH010000087.1 GCA_020029455.1 Hyphomicrobiales bacterium | reverse complement strand
CACGCCCGCCCTCACATCATTCAAGGCTTGCGTGCTTGCAAAGGCGAGCGAGCCAATGAACAGACTCATGGTGAAGCCTATTCCGGCCAGGCAGCCCACGCCAATCATGTGACGCCAGGTTGTGTCCTCTGGCAGTTGGCCCAGACCAGATGCGACAAGCGCGCCAACACTCAGGAGAATGCCGACAGGTTTCCCGATAACAAGGCCTGCAATGATCCCCAGCGAGATGTCACGCCCCAGGCTTTCAAATGACATGCCCGTGAGCGGCAGCCCAGCATTGGCGAAAGCAAAGAGGGGCAGGATCAGGAATTTCACGTAAGGATGGAGCCATTCTTCAAGCTCGTGGACAGGTGAAGAGCCATCGGGTCTGTTCAAGGGGACGACAAGTCCCAGCGCAACACCCGCCAAGGTGGCGTGCACACCAGAATTCAACACGAAGCTCCAGAGCACGAGGCCAATCAAGAGATAGGGACCGATGCGTGTATAGCCGAGGCGGTTCATGGCAAGGAGAACCAAAAGACAGGCCGACGCGCCGGCAAGGGACAGAAATGAGAGGCCGCCCGCATAGAAGAGCGCGATAATGACGATCGCCGCAAGATCGTCAATGGTGGCAAGGGCCAGAAGAAAGACCTTGAGCGCCAGAGGCACACGATTGCCCGCGAGCGCTAAGGCGCCCAATGCAAACGCTATGTCGGTCGCCGAAGGTATTGCCCAGCCGGATATAGCTTCGGCGCTGCCTCGCGTGAAGAGCAAATAGATCAGCGCAGGAGCAACAACGCCGCCGACTGCGGCTACTCCTGGCAGCAAGATTTGCGAGATGCTTGCAAGGCTACCTTCAAGGCATTCGCGTTTGATCTCGAGGCCTACCAGAAAAAAGAAGACCGCCATCAAACCATCATTGATGAAGTGATGCAGCGACTTGTCGAGCGTGAGGGCGCCGACACCAATGCGGACATGCTGTTCGAGAAAGGCAAAGTAGCTGCCGGAGAAACCAGCGTTCACCAGCAGGATTGCAGCCAAGGCGGCAAGCACAAGCAAGAGACCGCCTGTTGCCTCATGTTCGATGAACTGGCGAAGGCGGGAGTTCGATTGTTCGTGTTCGCCCATGCCGCCCTAGAACTTCGCGGAATTGATGATGAAGTGCGCAGCAATCGAAACCACGTATCCCAGCGCGATAGCCCAGCTCCATTTCAGATGACTAGAGAAAGTGTATTTCTCTCGGGCAAGGCCCATGAGGGCAACGCCCGCGGCGGAGCCAATGGAAAGAAGGCTGCCGCCCACACCAGCCGTGAGCGTCACGAGAAGCCATTGGCCATGGCTCATCTGAGGATCCATGGTGAGGACTGCAAACATGATCGGGATGTTGTCGACAATCGCAGACAGGATACCGACGGCGATGTTCGCGGCAGTCGGGCCCCAGTTCAAATAAAGATAGGAGTTGGCGAGTGAAAGGTAGCCCATGACGCCAAGCCCACCGACAGCGAAGATGATGCCGAAGAAGAAGAGCAGAGTATCCCATTCCACCCGCTCGATCTGTTTGAACGAGTTGAGGACCATGTCGCTGTTGCCGGCGCGCTTGCCCTTTTGCTGCAGGAAATAAGACCATATTTGCAGGTATCCCAGCCCGAGCATCATGCCGAGGGCGGGTTGTAGACCGAGGAAATTCTTGAAGGAGACGGCCGTTGCAATGGTCAAAGCAAATATGATTATCACGCCAATGCCGCCGGCCTTCATCCTAACTTGCTCTTCGACGGCGGGCGGGGTGTTCCGAGGCACGGCAAAACTCATGATGAGCGCGGGCACGAACCAGTTCAGCAGCGATGGCACAAAGAGCGCGAAGAATTCGAAAAACTCAACCTTGCCCTTTTGCCAAACCATCAAAGTGGTGATGTCGCCGAAGGGCGTGAAAGCGCCTCCCGCATTTGCGGCAACAACAATGCCGATGCAGGCAATGGAGACAAACCGTATGGAGTGTGAGCCGACCGCGAGCGCAACCGAGCCCATGACAAGTGCCGTCGTGAGGTTGTCGAGCACACCAGAAAGGAAGAATGCAACGACGCCCGTGAGCCAAAACAGCTGGCGATAGCTCAGCCCGCGATTGGAGAGCTTCGCTCGCAGCACTTCAAAGACCCGGCGTTCTTCCAGCGTGTTTACATAGGTGATGGCCACGAGCAGAAAGAGAAAAAGCTCGCCATACTCATATATCGTGTGTTCCGCCGCCAGTTTGGCGGCTTCGGGCGTGCCGGCCGCCGTGTAGGCCAAACCAATCAACGCCCAGATCAGGCCCGCGGCAACGAGGACGGGTTTTGATTTCCTGAGCTCTGTCGTTTCTTCGAGGATCACCAGCAGATAGGCGCCTACGAAAATAGTGAGCGCCAGAACGCCAAACCATGTGGTGGTAAGGTCCAGCATCTTGAGGCCTTCAGGCATTGGCAATTTCCTCGTGCAGGTTCAGCCATAATTCTTCATCGCGCGCGAGGTCATTTGCAAGCTTTGTCCGCAGCTTGGCAAAATCGGCGGCCTTCAAAGGTTCTTCGCGGTAGATTGTGTGATCGGCAAGGGCCTTGTCCAACACGGCCAGCTTTTCGTGGGTTTTGTGCATTCTGGCGTCAATATCTGCGAGTTGCTTGTTCAACTGTCTTGCTGGCCGTGACGGTTGCCGGGGTGTTGGTGGCTGTTCGCGCGAGTTGCCTGTTTGCTGCTTCCGGCGCTGGGAAAGTACCAACTGCGCATAGTCATCGAGATCGCCATCAAAAGTTTTGATGGTTTGATCGGCCACCAGCAACAGGCGATCAGCACAGGTCTCCACGATATGCCTGTCGTGAGCCACCAGAATGACCGCCCCTTCAAAATCATTGATGGCGTGAATGAGGGCTTCACGCGAGTCCATGTCGAGGTGGTTGGTGGGTTCATCGAGGATCAGGATGTGAGGCGCACGAAATGTAGCCAAGAGGAAAAGGAGCCTTGCCTTTTCACCGCCCGACAATGTGGCGCATTTGGAATCTGCCAGAGTGGCGCCAAAGCCGACTGCGCCCAACCTTGCCCGCCGCTCCGACGTGCTGCGATCCGGCATCAGGCGCGTGATGTATTCATAGGGGGTCTCGCCGTCGGCAAGCTCATCCATTTGATGCTGCGCAAAGTAGCCAATGGACAGCTTAGGTGCCGAGACCATGTCTCCGGACAGAGGTTTCAATTTTCCATCAAGCAGTTTGGCAAAAGTCGACTTGCCGTTGCCGTTGGCGCCGAGGAGGGCGATGCGATCATCAGGGTCGATGCGCAGCGACAGGTTGTTGAGAATGGGCTTTCCCGGTTCATAGCCCACCGATGCACGGTTGAGACTGATAAGAGGCGGTGAGAGCTGGCGTTCCGGATTGGGGAAGCGGAAGGGTACAACGTGTTCATTAACGATTTCAGCGACGGGTTCGAGACGTGCCAAGGCCTTCAAGCGGCTTTGCGCTTGCCGTGCTTTGGAGGCCTTGTAACGGAAGCGGTCCACGTAGGCCTGCATGTGGGAGCGCTGGTCTTCCTGTTTCCTACGGAGCTTGGCGCTTAGTGCCTGTTTCTCGCGGCGCTGGCGGTCGAAGCTGTCAAAGTTGCCCTGGTAGAGAACGAGCTTTCTCTGATCGACATGGACAATGCAGGTTGCGATATCATTAAGGAGGTCGCGATCATGGCTAATCAGGACAATAGTATATGGGTAGTTCCTCAGAAATGACTTGAGCCAGATGACGCCTTCAAGGTCGAGGTAGTTGGTAGGCTCGTCGAGCAGCAGCACATCGGGCTGGCCGAAGAGTGCGGCGGCAAGAGCAACCCGCATGCGCCAGCCGCCGGAAAGGGCTGAACATGGGTCTGCCGTCTGATCGTCTGTAAAACCAAGGCCTGAAAGGATCGCGGCGGCGCGGGCGGGTGCAGCGTGTGCGCCAATGTCAGCAAGGCGGGTTTGTATTTCGGCGATGCGATGATGATCTTCACAGGTCTCCGCTTCGGCCAGCAGGGCTGACCTTTCGACATCTCCCTCCAAAACCACATCCAGCAGGCTTTCTTGGCCACCGGGAGCCTCTTGGGCCACGGTTCCAATGCGGGAGTTGCGGGACAGGCTGATGTCTCCCGATTCCGGGGAAATTTCGCCAAGCGCGAGCCTGAAAAGCGTAGATTTGCCAATGCCATTGCGGCCAACCAGACCCGCCCGGTGGCCTGTCGGTATGGTGACGCTGGTCCCGTCGAACAGCAGCCTTGCGCCTATCCGGTATGTGAGATTCTGCACCTGCAACATGGGCGTTGGATAAACGTTCTGAGCATTTGCAGCAAACCAATTGACGACGGCCATGTTGCGGTGCACAAGTCATGAGGTACGCTGCTCAAAACCGCTACGGCACATGAATATTCAGGCTCAATCCATCCTCGAAGATACGTCCTACATCGAGGGCATCACCGAGACTTTGCGCGACCTGCTGCGCCAGGTGATCAAGCAGCGCGAGCCTTCTGTGCTCACCATTCTCGATGACCCGGAGATGGCTTCGGGGATTCCCGAGCACCTCGTTGAACACGCCTTGCAGGTGATCGGCATCTGGCTGCAGCTCATGAACATCGCCGAGGAAAACGCCTCGATGCGTAATCGCCGTGAGATCGAGCGGCAGGGCGGACCTGATGAAGTGATCGGCTCGTTCTCGCATGCACTCGGCCAGGCGGCGGCTCTTGGTGTCGAACCTGAAACCGTGGGTCAGGTGCTTGAAGCGCTGGATGTTGGGCCTACCATCACGGCCCATCCCACTGAGGCCAAACGTGTCACGGTGCTGGAAATCCATCGTCGCATCTATCTCAAGCTCTATGAGCTTGAGAGCCCGCGCTGGACGCCGCGCGAGCGGCACACGCTGCTTGCAGCACTCAAAAATGAAATCGACCTTCTGTGGCTCACCGGAGAAGTGCGGCTTGAAAAGCCCACAGTGGAAAGCGAAATCGCCTGGGGCCTCTACTTCTTCCGCGAAACGCTATTTGACCGCACGCCAGCACTATGTGAACAGTTGCGCGCGGCGCTTTACAGGCACTATCCGGAGCTCAAGTATGACGTGAGGCCACCGCTTTCCTATGCCTCCTGGATTGGCGGCGACAGGGATGGCAATCCGTTTGTCACTGTCGACGTAACGCGGAATGCGCTCAGGCAAAACAGGGCTGCGGCTGTGGACCGCGTCTGCAGGCGCTTGCGCGACCTGGCGCAACTCATCTCCCTCAGCAGCATCGAAATTGCGCCAACGCCTGCCTTCAGGGAATTGCTGGATGAGCAACTCAAGAAATCGGGGTGCCGTGAGGTAATCCTACGGCGCAACACCAATGAACCCTTCCGCCAGTTCTTTTCGGCATTGCTGGTTCGCACGGAAGCCACGGAAAGCCCGAATGGCGGAACGCCCATCGCCAGCGTGGCCGAGCTAGAGGGTCTGCTGAGGCAAGCAGAGCAGATGTTGGTAGACATGAACACGGCTGGACTTGCCAGTCAGCATGTGCGGCCGGCGCGCTGGGAAGTTCAGATTTTCGGATTCCGCACGGCAAGTCTTGACCTCAGGCAGAACAGCACGGTCGTTAACCGGGTCCTTCGGGAGGTGTGGAAGAAACTCAATCCACTTGCAGCGGATGAGGGTCCGGCGCCTGGCGAAGCGGCCTGGAGCGACTGGCTCACGGCCGAGCTTGAAAAGCCCATGGGCTTCTTGCCGCGCTTCCAGAACATGAGCGATGAGGCGAGCGAGCTGCTTGGTCTTCTCGACCTCGTGCGTGAAACGCTGGACGGGCCTGATCCCGCAGCGATTGGCGCCTTCATTCTTTCCATGACCCAGAGCGCCGATGACATACTGGGTGTTTATCTTCTGGCAAAACTCTGTGGACTCTTTGCCGATCCGACAGCACGGGAAACATGCCGGCTCCGCGTCGTTCCCCTGTTTGAAACCATCGAAGACCTGCGCGCCGCACCGGCCATCATGCGCGATCTTCTGGCAAGGTCCGTGGTGCGCTCGTCCATCGCGGCGCAGGGCGGGGCGCAAGAGATTATGCTGGGCTATTCCGACTCCAACAAGGATGGCGGCTTCTTCTGCGCCAGCTTCGAGTTGTTTGAAGCCCAGCGCGGCTTGGTCGCCATCGGCAGGGAAGCTGGCGTGCCCGTACGCTTCTTCCATGGCCGTGGTGGCTCGGTGTCACGCGGCGGTGCGCCAACGGGACGCGCCATTGCAGCGCAGCCGGTGGGAACGGTCGGTGGGCGCATGCGCGTGACGGAGCAGGGCGAAGTCGTCTCCCTCAAATTTGCCAACCGCGGCACGGCGCTCAACAATCTCGAAGTTCTCACATCCAGCGTTCTCCTGCATACGCTTAAGTCGGTGCGGGAACCGGAACAGAAGTTGGTTCCGGAGCACCAGCAAGCGGTGGAGGACATCGCGCGGCTATCCTATCGCGCCTATCGCAAGCTGGCCGAGGACCCGGCGCTACTCGATTATTTCCAAGCGGCGAGCCCTGTTGAGGAATTGGCACTGCTCAAGATCGGTTCGCGGCCATCGCGGCGCTTCGGAGCAAAGGGCATTGCCGATCTGCGCGCCATTCCATGGGTCTTCGCCTGGAGCCAGAACCGGCATCTGCTGACAGGATGGTATGGGCTTGGCTATGCGCTGGACGATTTTCTTTCGGCGCGGGGCGGAGAAGGCCTCAAGCTGTTGCGCGGTATGTTCCTCAAGTCGCCTGGATTCCGGCTCGCCGTCGATGAAGTTGAGAAATCGCTCTACCTCGCCGATATGGATGTGGCGGAACGCTATGCCTCGCTGGTGCCTGACCGTGTGGGTGCAGAGCGGCTTTATGCGCTCATTCGCCACGAGCATAAGCGTACGGCGAAGGTGATGCAGGAACTGGCAGGCTCCAAGATGCTATGTGAACGCTTCCAGGGATTCCGCCGCCGCTTTGACCGGGTGCGGCCCATGGTGGACCAGGCCAACCGCTGGCAAGTGCAGCTTTTGCGCGAAACGCGTGAAGCGAAAGGCAAGGAAGCGCTCAACATGCCGTTGCTGGCGACGATGAATTGCGTGGCGGCTGGATTGGGCTGGACGGGCTGAAGCTGGCTTCCGCGCGCTGCGGATTTACCATGCAAGATTTAGCTACCGCGTCCACTAAATTTTTAGCGGCGCCGTTAGCAACTTGATCAGGCACTCTGCGGCAACATTCGGGCACGATTAACGGAGCCCAAACATGCGTACGAAATTTCTCGTCTCTTTCGCGCTTGCCTCTACATTGGTTTTTTTGCCCGTTTCGGGCCTCGGCATATTTGATGGATCTGGCAGCAAGGCATTCGCTGGCGCGGGTAAGGGTGGTGGCAAGGGGTCGGCTGCCGGTGGCAAGGCTGTAGGCGAAGGGAGTGCGAAGTCGAGCAAGGGCGCAACAGCTTCTTCATTTGGTGCAGCCAAGAAGGCCGAGGCAATATCAGCGGTGAAAGCCAAGTCAACGGAAGTTACTGAAGAAGAGTCCGAGCCCAAGGGGAAGGGCAAGCTGGCCAGTGCCATGGGGGCTTTGAATGCCGCACATGCCAGTGCGGCCGCCTTCGCACATGCTGCTCCCAATTCGCGGATTGGCAAGTTGCGCACATACTTCATTGAAGACGCTGAGGCGACAGCAGCAGAGGATGCTGCCGCAGCAGCTAAAGCCGAAGCAGAAGCAGCCGCGAAGGAACTTGCGGATGCAAAAGAGTTGGTCGACAGTTTGGGCGAGACAATATCGAAACTCAAAACCGATATTACCACGCTGGAGGGTGACTTGCTAACTGCCGAGGCAGACTTGGCGGCCCTCGCCCCAACCGATCCCACTTATGCCGAGGCTGAAGCAGAGGTGGCGACGCTGAAAGAAAAGCTAAGTGCTGCTGTAACTAAATTGGCGGAAGCGGAGACTGATCTCGCTGACATTGACCTTACAACTCTTGAGGCCGACGCAACCGCCGCCGCCGCAGAGGCTGAGGCCGCCGCAGCCGCCGCGACAGAGGCAGAGGCAGAAGCCATAGCCGCGCTTGAAGCTGCAGCCAACAAGCCTGTGACTGATGAAGTCCGCACGGAAGTTGACCATCTGCTCGAAGGGAAGATCGTACTTCCTGTTACCGAGACGGAGGGCTAAGGGACGGTCGCAGCGGAACCCGCCGGAAAGAAATCACGGGCAAAGCTGCCGTGCTGCGGTGGAGCTTACACCCATAGGCATGCACATCAATTACTTGGGGGCCGGGACCGATCCCGGCTCTCTGTTTCCATTTGATGGCGATCTTCGGCGCGGGAGGACCGCGTCAAAGCAGCAGCGCCCTGATTACTCAACCGCCTCACACACCGCGCTGAGCTTGTTGCCGTCTGGGTCGCGCACGTAACACGAATAGAAATTGGCGTGATAGGGCCTGAGGCCGGGCGCACCATCATCGGTTCCACCATTGGCAACTGCTGCGTCATGGAAGGCATCGACGATCTTGCGTGATGGCGCCTTCAAGGCGACCAAAGTGCCGTTACCCCATGTCGCAGGGTATTCGAGAAATGGCTTCGTGACATAGAAGAATCGCTCACGTGTCCTGTCGTCAGGAGTGGCAAGACCATAGCCAAGCTCCTTTTCATTTGTGAGCTTGCGGACCATGCCAACCGTTGCCAGCACGGCATCGTAGAAAATTCCCGCGCGCTTCAGATCATTTGTTCCCACGGTGATGTAGAGCAGCAATGATTCATCCTTCCCTAGGGCCAAGGTGGCGCTTGCCGCGAGCAGTAGCAAGTTCATATTGCTTCTGCCTCTCACGATTAGATGATTTCTGGGTTTCAGTAAGCGATGAAGCGCAGGCCGGACAACAGACGCCCTCATCATAAAGCGGCGAGCGCCGATCATCGGCCGAGACCGGCATCAGACAACCGTGGCATATAGAGAAGTCGAGCGGTTTGAGACCGTGGCCAACGGCAACGCGCCCATCAAAAACGAAGCAGCCACCCTGCCAGCGGGTTTCATTCGCCGGAATTTCCTCGAGATATTTCAGGATGCCACCCTTGAGGTGATAGACGCTTTCAAAGCCTTCCAACCGCATGAAACTGGTTGCCTTTTCACAGCGGATGCCGCCGGTGCAGAAGGTTGCAATCTTTTTGCCCTTCAAGCTGCCTAGGTTCTTGCGCACCCAATCTGGGAACTCACTGAAACTCTCAGTTCCATGGTCGATGGCATCCGTGAATGTGCTAACACGAAACTCATATTCATTGCGGGCATCAATCAAAATCACATCGGGATTGCTGATGAAGGCGTTCCAATCCCTCGGTTCGACGTATTCGCCTACAACCTCATTGGGATCTGCGGGCACGTCGCCGATTGTCACGATCTCCTTCTTGAGCCGGACCTTCATGCGCAGGAAGGGCAGATGCTGGCTCTCGGAGTATTTGCGGTCGAGCGCAGGCAGGCCACAATGCTTTTCGATTGCATCCAGCGCCTTTTCGACAGTTTCCGAGATTCCGGCAATGGTGCCGTTCACACCTTCATGGGCCAGGAGCACCGATCCCTTTGTCCCAAGGCTTCGCAAGACCGGAATCAGCCGTTCGCGGATGGCTGGCGGATCAGCAAGGCGGTGAAAACGGTAGAAGGCTGCAACCTTGAACATGCAGCCTGCCATTTCGGCGCGTAGGGTCGGAAAATCAAGGCCATTACAGGTGCTTGCAAAACACCTGCAATTTCGCTTCTATGATGGCAGAGGCTTAACGCCACGGACGCCAACAGGGAGTATCATCATGGCTATCACGAAACGTCTTCTGCTTGCCGCAGTTGCGGCTGTTGCTCTGGCAGCGCCAGCTGCCGCCGCCAACATGATCGGGAATTGCGAAGTTTC
>JAIBJH010000293.1 GCA_020029455.1 Hyphomicrobiales bacterium | reverse complement strand
ATCAACTTCAGGTCCTTGGCGAGCTTTGCGAGCTCCGCCTCAGTGAAGGGCACGAAGTCCCAGTTGTCCGACCAGGCGTCGTTAAACATGGACATCAGGCTTTTGATTTCGCTCTTGACGTCCTTGAGATTGAGCGGTCGCACACTGAAATCGCCGCTGGCCAATGCGCGCTTCTGCACGCGCTCCAGCACCGGTGGCAGCGGCACGTTGAGGCAATTATAGGCGATCACGTCCTTGGCCTTGGCATAGCCTGCCTGCTCGAGAAGCGCTTGATAGTGCGGAAGGCCATGGGGCATGTAGACGATGGGCGGCGTTGCAAAGCCTTCAATTAGAAGGCCCATCTCGTCATTGATGGAGAAATTGTACGGCCCTAGAACGCCGCGCCGCCCGCGGGACTTGAGCCATTCTTCAGCCGCGCCGGTCAAGGCCGCCGCAACGGCCGGATCATCCACGCTGTCAAAGAAGCCGAACAGACCCCTATTGTCCTTGTGGATTTCGAGGCGCAGGCGGTCGTCCTGGGCAGAGATGCGCCCCACCGGCTTGCCATCCCTGTAAGCCACGAAGAGCTGAACATCGGCATGCTGGAAATAGGGATTCTTGGCGGGATCGAGATGTTCCTTCCGCTCAAGGAAGAGCGGAGCTACCCAGTTCGGGTCATTGGCATAGGTGACAAAGGGGACCTCCAGGAAGTCACGTATGCCCTTCCTGTCAGCGACCCCCCAGACGCTCAGATCGCTCATTACAACTTTCGATACCCGTTTCTGCGCGCCTCGGCAATGCGCCCCCCCTTTAAACTATATAGCCGGTCGGCGATCTTCGTCCATGCCGTACGGTGGGTAATGGCGATGATGGTAAAGCGGCCGCGCAGGGCGGCGATGTTGGCAACAATGCCGGCCTCGGTTTCGGGGTCGAGCGCGCTTGTCACTTCATCGAGGATGAGAATGTCGGGCCGCCGCACCAGGGCTCTCGCCAGCGAAATGCGCTGGCGCTGGCCGCCAGAGAGCTTGCCGCCAAGCTCGCCCACGTCCGTTTCCAACCCGTTGGGCAGTTGCGCAAGGAAGCTGTCCACTTCGGCAAGCCTTGTTGCCTCGGCAACCATCTCATCGCTGATATCTTCTTCCAGCAGTGTGATGTTGGCCCTCGCAGTATCGTGGAAGAGCGACAGCTCCTGGGGAACGTAGCCTATGCTATTGCGCCAGGCGTTCATGTCGATTTCGGCAAGGCGGTCCTTGCCGATATGGATCTCGCCGGATTGCGGTTTGTGGAGACCGATCAACAAATCAATGAGCGTAGTCTTTCCGGCGCCCGATGGACCCTGGATGACGGTAATCTTGCGCGCGGGGATCGCAAGCGAAATGGCGTCCAGCACCTTGTGGCGACCATGGGAGAAGGAGACACCGTCAAAGCGGCAATCTGATGCCGGAACAGGTTTCTTGCTGCCGCTTTTGATCTCCTTGTTTTTTTCGGCTTCGTGGATGAACTCCAACAGGCGGGTATAGGATCCCTGGAATTCGACAGCCACCTGCAACTGCTTGAGGTATTTGGTGACGTAGGAGACCAGTTGATAGAACAGGACTCCAAGAACAAGGATCTGCGTCGGAACCAAGCCTCCGATCCCGACGGCCGCCCAGGCGCCGAGGCATATGGTGATGATGACGAGAACCTCGGTGCCGTAATAGAGTGCATAGCGCGCGATGTAACGGGTGAAGAGGGCGCGCTTGAGCCGTTTCAAGAGCGCACCGAGGCTGGCAAGCATGGCTGCATGCCGCTCCATGGATTTCAGGGGCTTGATGTTCTGCAGCATGTCGGCAGTTTCTGCCGCAATTGCCGAGGTCCGGTCCGTCTGCTTGAAGCCTGCGCGCTTTACCGTCTTGACGAGACGGTAGGTGATCATGGCTAGTATGATGCTTGCGGCGATTGCAAGGGCTGCGACACGCCAGTTTATGATCAGCGCAACTATCGTGTAGCCAACAACCTGGGCAAAAGTGGCCGTTGCTGCGGCGGATTGAAGATAGGCATCGCCAGCTCTGGTGGCGTCATTGCCCATGGCGTTGGCAACTCTTCCGGCGCTTTGTTCGACATAATACGACCAGCGGGCGTTGAAGATGCCCTGCAGAAGCCGCCGCCTCACATTGATGGTCAGGCGCGAGCTTGAAATGCCCGCATATGTCATGGCGCCGAACAGGAACAGCGAGCGCAGGACCATGACCAGGAGAATGAACAGCAACAAGCTGCCGAGAGTGGCTGGGACATTGATCCACGCCAGGAACCCACGCGTGGCGACTTCCAGCTGGCTTTGCTTTGCGCCACCGTCACCAAGGAGGACCGAGGTGAGCGGCAGCAGCGTTCCGGCGCTCAGGGCCTCGAGGAAACCGCCCATCAGCAGACAGGGAAGGACAAGCCAGGGTCTGGTGCCTTCGGCGCCAAAAAAAGTTCTAAAGACCTGGAGCATTCGTTAGGTGCCAGCGCTGCAGCGAGGGCCAATGAGGGGGATTGTGGACATGCGGGCAATCCCTTAGCGCGCTTTCCGGCCACGTGGAACCACGTGGCCGAAAGAATTCGTGCCAAGTTAATGTGTTGGAGCAAGTTCGCTTCGCGGACCTTCGGTTCTTATCGCCAAGACGGTTCCGTCTTGGCGGAATTTGCTCTAGTGCCGAAGCATGAATCACACAAGCGATGGCTCGCATGCGGCTTTGCAGCGAAAACTGGTGACAAAACTGCGGCTTAGGCTGGCCCGACCCTATTTCCGCTGGTCGCGCGGCATGACGTTGGGGGCGCGTGTTGCGGTGATCGACGGGGAAGGCAAATTCCTTCTGGTCCGGCATACCTATCAGCCCGGCTGGATCTTGCCAGGGGGCGGGGTGGAGCGCGGTGAATCGGCCCTTGCCGCCGCACGGCGCGAGGTTGAGGAGGAAGCCGCCATTGTCCCTACGGGTCCCATGACGGTTCATGGCTTCTTTTCCAATCACCGGGATTTCCCCGGAGATCACCTTGTGGTCTATGTGCTGCGCGAGTTCGAGCGCCGTGTATTCAAGCCCGGCATCGAGATTGCTGACGCACGATTCTTTCATTCCGAAGAGCTGCCCGGTAGCACGACAGCCGGTTCGCGGCGGCGCATTGCTGAAATCCTCTCCGGGGCGGAGCCCTCGGC
>JAIBJH010000086.1 GCA_020029455.1 Hyphomicrobiales bacterium | reverse complement strand
CCTACGACATGGGCAAGCTTACCAACACCGGCAACATCCTTCCTTCCATGATGGAAGGCTCGGCGTCGGTCTGGACCTGGGATGGCGGCCTCTATCACCTGCCGCACTGCTGGGGCACGGAAGCCATTTCCTTCCGCACCGACCTCTACAAGGGCGATCTTGCGCAGCTCTCCTTCGGCTCGCTGTGGGCCGATGACGTGAAGGGCCATGTGCAAGCCCGTCCGCATTCCATGCTGCTCGGCATCGGCCTGTGGATGGATGGCAACGGCAAGCTGCCCTCCAACCGCATGCTGGACGCCTTCAAGTCGGAAGACGAGATGAAGAAGATCTATGACCAGATCATGCCGATCGCGCTTGAGAAGAAGGCATGGATCAAGCAGTTCTGGGATTCGGCTGATAACACCAAGTCGGGCCTGATGGAGAACGATGTCTGGATCGGCCAGACCTGGGATGGTCCTGCCCTTTCTCTTAAGAAAGAGGGCAAGCCCGTCTCCTATCAAGCGCCGAAGGAAGGTGCGATCACCTGGCTTGACGGCATCTCGCTCCTCAAGGCGGCCAAGAACGTCGACCAGCTCTATGCCTTCCTCAACTACCTGCATACGCCGGAAGTTTCCTCCAAGGTGGCCGATGGCTCGGGCTACAACCCGGTTGTCTCGGGTGCCGACGCCATGACCTCGGATGTCTTCAAGAAGAACTTCCAGGAAGCCTATCCGGGAGATGCACTGAAGAACCTGTGGCACCGCCCTCCAGAGCCATCATGGTATGCGGAACTGCGCACGCAGTATGCCGACAAGCTGAAAGCGGCCTGATAGACCAATAGTAGCACCATTGCGGCCCCGGTGGATTTTCCCCGGGGCTGCTTCCTTTTTGGGCATCACCAGAACTTGACCTGCATTTGATCTTCACTTGATCTTCCGTGGCAATCGGTGGAAAAGTCCCGCCTTAACAAAAATTGGTGCGGGCAGGACAGGATGAGTGCAGGGGTCGATCTGGATGGCGTGACAGTCCGCTTTGGAAATTTCACCGCTGTCAACAACGCCAACCTTGCCATCAGGGGCGGCGAGTTCTTCTCATTTCTTGGTCCTTCGGGTTGCGGCAAGACCACCATCCTGCGCACAGTCTCGGGCTTCCTCGACCCTTCGGCCGGAAAGGTGAAGATCGGTGGGCAGGATATGGCGGGCATCGGACCCAACAAGAGGCCCACGGCCCTCATCTTCCAGAACCTCGCGCTTTTTCCGCTGATGACTGTTTCCGAGAACATCGCCTATGGCCTTCGGGTGCGCGGCATGGACAAGGCAACGCGCCGCAAGAAGGCGGAGGAACTGCTCGATCTGATCGCTCTGTCCGGCCAGGGCGACAAGCTGGTGAGCGAACTTTCCGGTGGTCAGAAGCAGCGCGTAGCCATTGCGCGGGCGCTTGCCGTCGAACCGCAGGTGCTACTTCTCGACGAGCCGCTATCGGCGCTTGATCTCAAGCTCCGCCAGCATATGCGCAATGAACTCCGCTCCATCCAGCAACGGGTGGGCATCACCTTCATCTACATCACCCACGACCAGGGCGAGGCGCTCACCATGTCGGACCGCATCGCGGTGATGAGCGATGGCGTCATCGAACAGGTGGCGGACGGCAAGACCGTCTATGACGAGCCGGAAACGGCCTTCGTTGCCTCCTTCGTGGGCGAGAACAATCCGTTCCCCGGCAAAGTTTCCAAGGCAAGCAAGGACGAAGCCGTGGTTGATACGGCCTTCGGTAAGCTCAAGGGCAGGAACCCCAGGGGGCTAAAGGCCGGCGACAAGGCCATTCTTTTCGTGCGGCCGGAGTCATTCAAGCTGGGCAAGGGCGGCGAAGGCACTACTTTGGAATCGCCGGTCAAGAACGTCGCCTTTGAGGGCAACATGACCCATGTGTTTTTGAAGGGCGCCGCCAAGAAGGACATCACGCTGACCGTCGGCCGCCATGTTGGCGGCAAAGTGCCGGAACAGGGCGAGAAGGCCACCGTTCATTACGCCGACGGCCTTGGCCTTGTTCTTCCCGAAGGGAAGATGGCCCGTGAGTAGCCGCGCCTTCGTCATTCTCCTGCCGTTTCTGGTGATCGCCGCTTTCTGGGTGATGGCGCGCTATGAGGCGCGCACCGTCCATGATCCGACACATAAGAGCTACTGGGAGCGCAATGGCATGGTGCTTGGCATCATGTTCATCGTGCTGGTAGCGCTGTGGACGCTATTCCTGGTGACGCTGCCCTATCTCTACATGGTGGTGGAGAGCTTCCATCCACGCCTTCCGCCGACGAAACGCTTCGGGCCCGAAGACTATCTGACGCTGGAACAATACAAGTCGCTGTTCGTCAGTCCGGTGGACAAAGAGTGGAACACGACGCACCTCTATGCCTTCTTCTACACGATCGTCGTGTCCTCAGCGGTGACGTTCCTCAATCTCTGCATCTGCTATCCACTGGCCTATTTCATGGCGCAGGCCGGCACGGTTCAGCAGGTGAGGCTCTTGATGCTGGGGCTTATCGTGCCCTATTGGGTCAATGAAATCCTCCGGGCCTTTTCGATCCGCCTGCTGCTCGCTGCCAAGGGTCTCATCAACCAAGGCTTGATGGGGGCGGGCCTCACCGATGCGCCCATCGACTTCCTCGGTAACAACACCGGCATGTGGGTGGGCCTTTCCTATGCCAACCTCCTCATTATGATGTTCCCGCTCTACAACGCCATCGAGAGCCTCGACAAAAACCAGATCGAGGCGGCGCGCGATCTCGGCGCGCCGTGGTGGAAGATCCACCGAGATGTGGTGATCCCCTACGCCAAGCCCGGCATCGCCTCCGGATGCACCATGGTCTTCATGCTTGCCGCCGGTTCACTGGCTGCACCCTTGTTCCTCGGCGGGCCCAACACGCTGTGGTTCACGGCTATCGTCTATGACTTCTTCTTCCAGGCCTTCAACTGGCCCAGGGGCTCGGCCTACGCCTTCCTGCTGCTTGCGGCCTGCATCACCTTCGTGATGGTCATGCTGCGCCTCTTCAAGGTAAAGCTCGGGGAGGCCATCCGATGACTTCCGGCTTTGCACTCAGGGTGATGCTTGGCTTTTATGTCTTCCTGTTCTTCATCTATCTTTTCGGGCCACTGGTGGTGATGGGCGTTACGGCCTTCAATACGCCCTCATATCCGCAGACCATTCCCTTCGAAGGCTTCACGCTCGACTGGTTCGTCAAGCTCTATAACCACCGGCAAATGAGGGAAGGCCTGTGGAACTCCATCATCATTGGCATTGGCGTCGTTGCGCTTTCGGTGCCCATCGGCCTTGCCGCCTCCATCATCATGAACCAGATCTATCACCGGGCGCGTGGCCTTTTCTATCTCGTCACTGTTTCGCCGCTCCTGACGCCCGGCGTCGTCATCGGCATCTCGACCGTCATCTTCTGGAAGGACGCCTTCGAGTCCACGGATTTCTTCTTGACGTACGCCTACCTTCCGGCCTTCACCAAGGCCCTCTTCTATAAGGGTATCGTCCTTTCGATTCTCGGCCAGTCGAGCTTCGTTGCGGCCTATTGCCTGCTCATCATCATGGCGAGGCTCACGCGCTTTGACCGGGCCCAGGAGGAAGCAGCACTTGATCTCGGCGCCTCCTACCCGCAGGTCTTCTGGCATGTGCTGCTGCCGTTCTTGAGGCCTGCACTGCTCTCTGCCGGGGTTATCGCCTTCCTCTCGTCCTTTGAGAACTACAACACCACCACATTCGCCATTTTGGCTGACAAGACGCTGGTGACAGTGCTTGCAGGCGAGGTGCGCCAGGGCACGACACCAGCGCTCTCCGCGCTAGCGGTCATCATTATCGGCTTCTCGCTTCTCGGCGCCATTGTCTATGAGGTGCTGAAACGCCGGGAAGAGCGTATCGCCTCGGAGATGAAGGAACGGGCGCGGCTCGCCGAGCGCGGTGAAACTTCTGCCGGGCTTTTTCAGCCTGCAGTTGTTGCTGCCTAGCGCACCCATATCCTCGCCCGCTTGCGGGAGAGGTGTCATGAGCGCAGCGAATGACGGAGAGAGCCCTCTCCGGCCCGCCTTCGGCGGTCCAACTCCCCCGTAAACGGGGGAGGAAGTTATGTGCCGCTGATCAGGCGCGGGCGGGGGTTGCCTTCAACCGCTGCAGCTTTCGCAGGTTCCTCAAGGTCGAGGCTCTCGATCTTGACGCCGCGTTTTGAAATCTTGTCGGCGGTGACGCCAAGTTTTTCCAAGTCGCCATTTGCCATATCAAAATGCCGGCGCAGGTCTATGCTGCGCTCCTTCAGGCGCGTCACATCTTCCAGAAGCCGCGTTACTTCCTGCTTGATGACATGGGCCTGGTCGCGCATGGCAACGTCCTTCACAATGGCCTGCATGGTCTGGACGATCAGCATCAGCACATTGGGCGAGGCCAGGATCACGCGGGCGCGGTGGGCCTTCTGCACCACATCCTCGAAGTGCTCGTGAAGATCGGCGTAAACAGATTCCGACGGCACGAACATGATGGCGGTGTCCTGGGTTTCGCCGGCCAGAAGATATTTCTCGGAAATATCCTTCACATGTTTGGCCATGTCGGCGCGCAGCCGCGCTCCGGCCTCGCGGCGTGGCGCCTCATCTTGCGATTCACGCCAGGCCGAGTGTGCCTCGAGCGGAAACTTGGCATCAATCACCAGCTTCATTTCGGTATCGGGCAAACTGATAAGGCAGTCAGGCCGCGTGCCGTTGGAGAGTGTCGGCTGGAAGGCATAGGCCTTGGCATGAAGGCCATCGCGGACGATCGCCTCCATGCGGCCCTGGCCGAAAGCGCCGCGCGACTGCTTGTTGGAAAGAATGTCTTTCAGGCCCACCATCTCGGTTGAAAGCGAGGTGATGTTGCGCTGGGCAGCATCAATCACCGCCAGCCGCTCGTTGAGCACATTGAGAGATTGTGTCGTGCGCTGGGCCTGTTCGGTAAGGCCGAGCCCTACGCGCTGGCCTACGGCCTCCAGCTTCTCATCAAGTGTGCGCTGCAGATGCACCGTATTGCCCTGTGACTGCGCTGCAAAGCTCTGCAGCGCGCCTGAGAGTTCAGCGAGGCGAAACTCAAGCTCCATGGTGCGGCGTGCCGTTTCGTCCTGTTCATGCCCCCTGCCCTTCATGGCGCGATAGGCAAGGACTACCGTGGCGACCAGCAGCAGTAGCGCCAGCGCACCTGCAAACAGCAAAGCATCACCTAAGCTCACGGCATGCTCGCCAATCGTCATCAGTGTTGAATTGAGATCCATCAAATCTACATAGCAGATTCGCGAGAGCCTGGAACGGGCCGTGAACAAAGGGAAAGACCCGTCCGGCGTACTCAGCTGGACGGGTCTCCCTGTTCCGCATCGGACTCGGGACGGCGACAGGAGCCCGAGACGGATCAAGTCTTTCAGGCGAAGTGAATGGAAATACTAGAAAAATAGCCCTGTGGAAGGCCGTCTATTCCCGCTTCGATCCCCGCCGGATCGAGGAGAAAGGTGACTTCTGAATCGGGCGGCAAGAGAGCGCGGTTGGGGCGGCTCCAAGGCCATTTTGCGGCAATTTTGAGAATGATGATTCGACCGTGCGAGAAGCAGAAAAACTTTACAAAAGCTTTTCAAAAGCACGCGCCGACTGAAAATATTTTCTTGTGAGCAATCAATCGGCAAACGAATCGGTGGCGCGCACCAGTGCGTCCGTCAGACCCGGTTCGGTTGCCGTGTGGCCTGCATCATTAACGATTTCGAAACGGGCTGAAGGCCAGCGCTTCGCCAGTTCATAGGCCGTCTCGGCGGGCGTCACCACATCATAGCGGCCCTGGATGATAACTCCAGGCAGATGGGCCATGACGGGGACATTGTCGAGCAGCGCGCCGTCATGGGCAAAGAAACCGCGATTGTAGAAATAGTGACATTCGATGGATGCAAAGGCGAGGGCAAAGCGCGGCGCTGCAAAGGATGTCTCGCGGGCGGGGTCAGGCAGCAGCGAGAGTGTTGCACCTTCCCACTGGCTCCAGGCCCTGGCACAGTGCAGGCGCTCCTCCTCGTTGTTGCCGGTCAGCCTCTTATAATAGGCGGCAATGATGTCGCCGTGCTCGTCGGGCGGAATGGGCGCGAGGAAGCGCTCATAGGCCTCAGGAAAAAGATGCCCGGCGCCGCCGCCATAGAACCATTTCAGTTCCTTTTCGCGCACCGCAAAGATGCCGCGCAGCACAAGTTCCAAAACCTGGCCTGGGTGCATCTGGGCATAGGCAAGGGCGAGCGCCGAGCCCCAGGAGCCGCCGAGCAGTTGCCAGCGCGCAATGCCGAGGTGCTTGCGGAGTTTTTCGATATCCGCAACGAGGTCCCAGGTGGTGTTGTGCTCGAGCGAGGCGTAGGGCGTGGAGTTGCCGCAGCCGCGCTGGTCAAAGAGAATGACGCGGTAGCGCGACTGGTCATGCATGCGGCGCAGAAAGGGCGAGATGCCGCCGCCCGGCCCGCCATGCAGGACGAGGGCGGGCTTTCCTTTCGGGTTGCCGCATTCCTCGAAATAGATTTCGTGCAGCCCGGAAACCGCAAGCCTGCCCCTGTTATAGGGCTCGGCCTCGGGATAGTAGCTTCGGCGACCAGAGGCTGTCTGGGCGAATTGCTGATCCATTTCCTCTTC
The DNA here is from genome assembly GCA_020029455.1 of Hyphomicrobiales bacterium. Taxonomy (GTDB): domain Bacteria; phylum Pseudomonadota; class Alphaproteobacteria; order Rhizobiales; family Aestuariivirgaceae; genus Aestuariivirga. Next base: position 3,222 of record JAIBJH010000086.1, on the reverse strand, counting down.
CGTTCCGCGCTGGATAGCGGCAATGCCCCGGCCCTCCAAAAGGTTTTTGACCCCTTCACGCGCTTGTGTGAAAAGACCCCGAGCAAGGGCACATGGGTCAAGTCAGCATCATCATCGTCGACGACCATCCGCTTTTCCGGGATGCCATGCGCTTGTCCATTGCGCCGGCCCTGCCGGGGGCGGCGATCGAAGAGGCAGGAAGCCTCGATGAAGCCATTGCAAAACTTGACACGCTGCCGGATTGCGATCTCGTGCTGCTCGACCTCAAGATGCCGGGCGTACAAGGGCTTTCGGGCCTGGCATATCTCAGGGCGCAATATGCAGGTATTCCCGTCGCCATCGTCTCTGGCCAGGAAGAACCGGCGATCATCCGGCGCGCGTTGGCGCTCGGCGCCTCGGGCTTCATTCCGAAATCAACGCCAGCCGATGCCATCCGCGAAGCTGTCAAGACCATTCTCAATGGCGGCGTCTGGGCTCCGCCTGCGGCCTCTGCCACAACTCCCGAGGAGCGTGAGATCGACGATCTTTCGCGGCGCCTTGCAACGCTGACGCCGCAGCAGGTGCGCGTGCTGATGATGCTACGCGAAGGGCTTCTCAACAAGCAGATCGCCTATGCGCTCAATGTCTCGGAGGCAACCGTCAAGGCCCATGTCTCGGCGATCCTGCTCAAGCTCAATGTGGATAGCCGCACGCAAGCCGTGATCGCCGCCGGCAAGATCGACGGCGAGGCAGTGCCATCGCATCAGGGGTAGCTACTCCGCCGCTTCGCGGCTCACGGCGAGTTGGGCCAACACGGCGCGGAGCGCTGCGGGCTTCACGGGTTTCCGCAACACATGAATGCCGGCGGCTTCGGCTTGTTCGCGCACGGCAGGCGAGTGATCGGCGGTGATGAGCACGGCTGGCACGTCATGGCCCAGCCTGCGGCGCAGGGATTGCACCAGTTCGATGCCATCATCGCGGTGGATGTGATAGTCAGCGAGGATGGCATCAAGGGGCCGCTTGCGCTGGCCGATGCTGCGCACCGCTTCGGCAGCAGACAGGGCTGATGCAACCTTGACCCCCCAACCCGAGAGCAACGCCTTCAGTCCGTCGATGATGGCAGGCTCGTTGTCCACGGCGAGAACGTGTAGCCCGGCAAGGGAACCGGCCCGTTGCGGCTCTTTCCGTGCTGGTGCCGCTGCAACCGAGAGGGCACGTCCCATGGGCACGGTAACAGAAAACAAACTCCCCCTTTCCACTTCACTGTTCATGGCGATGGGATGACGCAGGGTCCGGCACATGCGCTCGACGATGGAAAGGCCAAGGCCGAGGCCCGGCGCCAGTTCCTTGTCGCGGCGCAGGCGCTCGAATTCGCGGAAGATCAGTTTCTGCTGAGCCTCGGGGATTCCAAGGCCCGTGTCATAGACCCTGAACTCGATGTTGCCGCTGCTGCGCTTGCAGCCGACAAGCACGCGGCCGTCGCGGGTGTATTTGATGGCGTTGGAAACGAGATTCTGCAGGATGCGGCGTAAGAGCTTGCGGTCGGAGCGGACGCTGGCGCTGCAGGGAAGGATTGCGAAGGCAAGGCCCTTTGCCTTGGCGGCGGGCTCAAACTCGCGCCTCAGGGGCTGGAGAATATCCTCAATGGCAAAGGACGACAGTTGCGGCTTCACGGCGCCTGCATCAAAGCGGGAGATATCGAGAATGGTGGAGAGAATTTCCTCAACCGCCTCGAGCGAGGCATCCACATTGCGGGCAAGTTCGCCGCCCTTGCCCCGGCCGGTCTTTTCCACCAGCGAAGAAGTGAAAAGCCTTGCAGCATTGAGCGGCTGGAGAATGTCGTGGCTTGCGGCGGCGAGAAAACGGGTCTTGCCCTGATTGGCCTGGTCCGCTTCCAGCTTGGCTTTCGCAAGTTCCTCATTGAGCTTGGTGAGCTCGGCGGTGCGGGCGCGCACGCGCTGCTCCAAAGTTTCGTTGGCGCGCAACAAGGTGTCGGCGGCCGCAACAGTTTCAGTAACGTCGGTGAAGGTGACGACAAGCCCGCCATCCGGCAGGGGACCAGCGTGAATATCGACCACCGTGCCATCGGCAAGCCGCTCGCGCAGGCTCGCCTCGCTGCCAGAAAGCGCCTGCAACACCGCAGGCAATGCCTGCTCCAGCTCGACGTTGCGCCTGCTGCGGGAGAGCACGTGGTGCATGACATCGCTCAAGGGCGTGCCGACACGGGCCATGGGCTCAGGTAGCGCCAAAAGGCTGCGGAAGGGCGGATTCCAGCACACCAGTTCACCGCCGCCGGCAAAGACAGCAATGCCTTGCGGCACATTGTCTATGGCTGTTTGCAGGAGATCGCGGCTGTGCTGGATTGCTGTCGTGGCATCATCGAGAAGCTGCGTTGCACGGCGCGAGCCCTTGGCGTGGCGCTCGAGCAGCAGGGCCATGACGAGGCGGCTCGAGGCGGGGCCAACCGCCGATGCCAAAAGGTGTTCGGCATGGTTGATGGCGACAATATCTGCTTCCAGCTCGGCATCGTCATCAAGCTCGCGCTGCTGGGCCAGGCTTGCGAAGGAATTGCGGGCGCGCTCCTGGCCCAGATATCTTGAAACGCTTTCCTCGAGCTGGCCCATGGTGATAGAAGAGCGCCAGAGCCTGAAACCTGCGCCCGCGCCCAATTGCAGGTCGCGCGCCAGGAAGACCTGGGCCTGAAGCGCCTCGATGCGACTGACCGGTCGCAGCAGCGAAACACCCACAAAGCAGCCGATATTGGCAAGGAGGCTCCAGATCACGCCATGCGTCAAAGGCTCAAACTCGATCCCCAGAAGCTGCCTCGGGCGCAGTGCGGAAAGGCCGAAGAGCCCATTGTCGAGAAGCTCGCGCCCAAGCCAACCTGAGTCGATGAAAGAGGGAATGAGGAGCGTGAAAGCCCAGATGACAAAGCCCGCGCTGATGCCCGCCATGGCACCCTTGGCGGTGCCCCTCTTCCACATGAGGCCGCCGAAAAAAGCAGGCGCAAACTGCGCCACGGCGGCAAAGGATATGAGCCCCGTCTGGGCGAGCGCTGCGGAATTTCCGGCAACTGCGTAATAGACGTAGGCCAGCAACAGGGCGGCGCAGATGATGGCGCGCCTGATGTTGACCAGAGCGCTGTTGCCGCCTTCGCCCTGACCGCGCTGGAAGATATTGTTCTCGCCCTGGCGCAACAGTACCATCGGCACGATGACGTTGTTCGAGAGCATGATGGAAAGG
>JAIBJH010000292.1 GCA_020029455.1 Hyphomicrobiales bacterium | reverse complement strand
TGCGGGAAATTCAGCTGCTTGCCCTCGCTTGGTTCGAATGACGGAGGACAAAAACTCGTCATTCCATCCGAGCGAAGTGAGAGATGGAACCCAGCTTGGCGCATCGGGCGCATCGGGCGTGCTGGGTGGAATTGCCTGCGAGGCGGAAGGGCTAGCACGGGATTTTCAGACTGTCATATGGCTGTCATGTTACTGAGGTCCATGGCACATTTGCGACCATGACCTGGGGTAGATGATGACAGACCGAAAGTACAATGTGCTGTTCCTATGCACGGGAAACACCGCACGTTCCATCCTGGCGGAGGGAATCCTGCGGAAGGATGGTGCCACGCGCTTCAATGCTTATTCGGCGGGAAGCTTTCCGAAGGGCAAGGTCAATCCCTTTGCCGTCAAGACGCTCGAGGCTCATGGCTATCCCACTACTGACTACCGCTCCAAGAGCTGGGATGAGTATGCGGGCGCGGACGCGCCGCGCATGGATTTCATCTTCACGGTTTGCGACAATGCTGCGGGAGAGACCTGCCCCATTTGGATCGGCCATCCGATGACGGCCCATTGGGGCGTGGAAGATCCGGCAGCCGTAGAAGGTACCGACATTGAAAAGGAACGGGCCTTCGCCACCGCCTTCCGCCACCTGCGCAACCGCATCAGCGTTTTCATCAATCTGCCGCTGGAGAAGATCGATGCTCTTTCGCTTGGCCAGAAACTGCGGGAGATCGGCAGGCTGGAAGGAGCCAGTCAGGGCAGCACCAAGGGCAGCATGGAAAAAGCATGACGGAGAAGTTCCAATATTCCCAGCGGCTCGTTGCAGAGGCGCTGGGGACGGGCATGCTTGTCGCTACAGTTGTCGGCTCCGGCATCATGGCCGAGACATTGAGCAAGGATGTGGGCATCCAGCTTCTGGGCAACACGCTGCCGACGGGCGCCATTCTGATTGTGCTCATCACCATCTTCGGGCCTCTCTCAGGCGCGCATTTCAATCCCGCCGTGTCCGTCATGTTTGCCGCCAAGGGAAGTTTGCCGCGCGCTGAACTTGCTGGCTATGTGGCAGCGCAGATCGTGGGTGGCATATTAGGCACCGTGGCGGCGCATTTGATGTTTGCCATGCCCATCATCGAATTCTCCGAGAAGGTGCGCAGCGGGCCCGCACAGTGGTTTGCGGAAGCCGTTGCCACTTTCGGGCTTGTGGGCGTGATCCTGGGCGGATTGCGTTTCAACAACGCTGCCATTCCGTGGCTTGTGGGCCTCTACATCACGGCGGCCTATTGGTTCACGGCTTCTACTTCATTTGCCAATCCGGCAGTGACGATTGCGCGCTCACTCACCAACAGCTTTTCGGGCATCTCGCCATGGGATGCGACAGAGTTTGTGGTGGCGCAACTGGTGGGCATGGCCGTTGGGGCCTTTGTGTTCTCCTGGCTCCTTCAGGGCAGAAGAACTGACTTTAACTGACGGGTTGCACCACCCCCAGATTCCTGTAAGAGGCATTAACGGCCCCCGGGATTGCTCCTGTGGGGCCGTTTGCGCGTCTAGCGCATCGGGCGAGCAGGTGGAATCACCTGCGAAGCGGAAGATGCGCCAGATTCAAAATGCTACAGCAGCTTATCGGCGATCAATTGACCGCCGGCTGCTGTAGTGTGCAGACGGAAATCTGGACGGGCTACATCCTCCTTGCTCGTCATTCCCGCGAAGGCGGGAATCCCGCTTTGATCAAAGCTGGGTGCCTGCCTTCGCAGGGATGACGAAAATTGGGGTCGAGGGTCCGCCCATGTCGGATGGTCCCGGAGGATTGAACGAGATGGCGAATGTGGCCGTGGTGGGCGCCCAGTGGGGCGACGAAGGCAAGGGCAAGATCGTAGACTGGCTGTCGGAGCGGGCCGATGTGGTGGTGCGCTTCCAAGGCGGGCACAATGCCGGGCATACCCTGGTCATCAACGGCACGACATACAAGCTTTCGCTGTTGCCGTCGGGAATCCTGCGGCCCGGAAAACTCTCGGTCATCGGCAATGGCGTGGTGGTGGACCCCTGGGCGCTATCTGCGGAGATCGAAAAGCTGAAGGGGCAGGGTGTTGCCGTGTCGCGCGAGAACTTGCGCGTTGCCAACAACGCCACGCTCATTCTGCCTCTGCACCGGGAACTGGATAATTTGCGCGAAGCTGCTGCCGGTGCCGGCAAGATCGGCACCACGGGGCGCGGCATCGGCCCTGCCTATGAGGACAAGGTGGGTCGGCGCGCCATCCGGGTGAATGACCTTGCGGATCTTTCCTCGATCGGTACCAAGATCGACAGGTTGCTGGCGCACCACAATGCTGTAAGGCGCGGGCTTGGAGTGGCGGAGATCAAGCCCGAGACCGTACTCGCAGAACTGAAAGAAATCGCGCCTAAAATTCTTCCCTATGCCGATGCTGTCTGGGATTTGCTTGATCAACACCGCAAGGGTGGCAGCCGCATTCTTTTCGAGGGCGCGCAGGGCATCATGCTCGATATTGACCATGGCACCTATCCCTTCGTGACATCATCGAACACGGTGGCGGGGCAAGCGGCGAACGGTTCGGGTCTTGGGCCAAGTGCTGTCTCCTATGTGCTGGGCATCGCCAAGGCCTACACAACGCGTGTGGGCTCGGGGCCGTTTCCAACGGAACAAGCAAATGACATCGGCGAATTGATCGGCCAGCGTGGTCGCGAATTCGGCACGGTGACGGGCCGCAAGCGACGTTGCGGCTGGTTTGATGCAGTGCTGGTGCGGCAGGCGATCAAAACCTCGGGCATCCAGGGCATTGCGCTCACCAAGCTTGATGTTCTCGACGGCATTGCTGAGATCAAGGTGGGCGTAGCTTACATGCTTGATGGCAAGCGCATCGACCGTTTTCCTGCCGCCGAGGAAGCACAGAAGCGTGTCGAGCCTGTCTATGAAAGCTTCGAGGGCTGGACGGACTCGACGGCGGGCGCGCGTTCGTGGTCGGCGCTGCCGGGACAGGCGGTGAAATATGTGCGCTTCCTCGAGGAACTCATCGAATGCCCGGTGGCGCTGCTCTCAACATCGCCAGAACGCGATGACACCATCCTGATGCGCGATCCCTTCGCGGATTAGCTGACAAAATCTTTTTGTGTCTCCTCCCCCTTTCACGGGGGAGGTGTCGTTGCACAGCAACGACGGAGG
>JAIBJH010000085.1 GCA_020029455.1 Hyphomicrobiales bacterium | reverse complement strand
ACACCTTCCTCGGCGGTGAAGACTTCGACATGCGGATCGTCGATTACCTCGCTGATGAATTCAAAAAGGAACAGGGCATTGACCTCAGGAAGGACAAGCTTGCCCTGCAGCGCCTGAAGGAAGCTGCTGAAAAGGCCAAGATCGAACTTTCCTCCTCCATGCAGACGGAAGTGAACCTGCCCTTCATCACGGCGGACGCCACAGGCCCGAAGCATCTCACCCTGAAACTCACGAGAGCCAAGCTCGAAGCCCTGGTGGATGACTTGATCCAGAAGACGGTTGAGCCCTGCCGCCAGGCCTTGAAGGATGCCGGCGTCACCGCGGGCCAGATCAACGAAGTCGTTCTGGTGGGCGGCATGACCCGCATGCCCAAGGTCATCGAAACGGTGAAGCAGTTCTTCGGCAAGGAGCCCCACAAGGGCGTGAACCCCGATGAAGTGGTGGCAATTGGCGCTGCCATTCAGGCCGGCGTCTTGAAGGGCGAAGTGAAGGACGTCCTCCTCCTCGACGTAACGCCGCTGTCGCTCGGCATTGAAACGCTGGGCGGCGTGTTCACGCGCCTCATCGACCGCAACACCACGATCCCCACCAAGAAGAGCCAGGTCTTCTCGACCGCTGATGACAATCAGACGGCCGTGACGATCCGCGTCTTCCAGGGCGAGCGTGAAATGGCCGCCGACAACAAGATGCTGGGCCAGTTCGATCTCATGGGCATTCCGACAGCTCCGCGCGGCATCCCGCAGATCGAAGTGACTTTCGACATTGACGCCAACGGCATCGTCAATGTCTCGGCCAAGGACAAGGCGACCAGCAAGGAACAGCAGATCCGCATCCAGGCCTCTGGCGGTCTCTCCGACAAGGAGATCGAGAAGATGGTCCAGGAAGCCGAAGCCAACGCCGCCGAGGACAAGAAGCGGAAAGACGAGGTCGAGGCCAAGAACCACGCCGAGGGCCTTATCCATTCGACGCAGAAGTCTCTTGCCGAACTGGGTGACAAGGCCCCGCCTGCCGACAAGGAAGCCGCCGAGGCGGCAATCGTCGAGTTGAAGTCCGCGATCGAAGGCGGCGATGCCGATGCGATCAAGGAAAAGACCACGGCCCTTGCCCAAGCTGCCATGAAGATCGGCGAGACCATGTACAAGCAGGCGAGCGGCGGTGCTTCTGCCAGTGCCTCCGCAAACGCTGAAAGCGATGGTAACAAGTCGAGCGATAGCGATGAAGACATTGTCGATGCCGACTTCACCGAAGTGAAGGACGACGACAAGAAGGCGTAATGCAAATGACGGTCGCCAGGTTCTCATTCCCCCTCCCCCTTGTGGGGAGGGCTGGAGTGGAGGTCTGGGACTGGTGCAATGCGCGCAAACACCTTAAGCCACAGCGCAACCCCCATCCTTGATCCCTATCCACAAGGGGGAGGGAAAACAAACAACCCACCATGGCCAAGCGCGACTATTACGAAGTTTTGGGAGTGCCGAAGAACGCCGATGAAAAGGCGCTCAAGACTGCCTATCGCAATCTGGCCAAGAAACTGCATCCTGATGCCAATCATGGCTCCAAGGAGACTGATGCCAAGTTCAAGGAATTGAACGAGGCCTATGACGTATTGAAGGATCCGCAGAAGCGCGCCGCCTATGACCGCTTCGGCCATCAGGCCTTTGAAGGCGGTGCGGCCGGAAGGCCCGGCGGTGCTGCGGGTTTCGGCCCGGATTTCGGTTCCTCCATGTCCGACATCTTCGAAGACCTCTTCGGCGACTTCATGGGTGGCGGCGGCGGGCGCCAGCGCGCCCGTGGCCGTGGCGGCGCCACCCGCGGCTCCGACCTTCGCTACAATCTCGAAATCAGCCTGACAGAAGCCTACACGGGAAAAACCGCGCAGGTCCGCGTTCCCTCGTCAGTCACTTGCGAAATCTGCAAGGGCTCTGGCGCCAAGGCCGGCACTGCGCCGAAAACCTGCGCCATCTGCCATGGCTCCGGCGTGGTGCGTTCACAATCGGGTTTCTTCACCGTCGAACGCGCCTGCCACACCTGCGGTGGGCGCGGTCAGGTCATCGCCGATCCCTGCACCGCCTGCGGCGGCCAGGGCCGCGTTACCAAGGACCGCACACTCTCCGTCAACATCCCGCAAGGTGTGGAAGATGGAACCCGCATCAGGCTTGCCAATGAGGGCGAAGCGGGCTTGCGCGGCGGCCCGCAGGGCGATCTTTATATTTTCCTCTCCGTGCGCCCCCATGAATTCTTCCAGCGTGATGGCGCCGACCTCTTCTGCAAGGTCCCGATCTCCATGCCGACGGCGGTGCTGGGCGGCGATATCGAAGTGCCCACCATCGATGGCAAGAAGGCGCGCGTTTCCATCCCCGAAGGAACCCAGACCGGAAAACAGTTCCGCTTGAAATCCAAGGGCATGCCGGTGCTGCGTTCAAGCCAGCACGGCGACATGTATATCCAGGTGGCGGTTGAAACGCCGGTCAACCTCACACGCCGCCAGCGCGAGATTCTGCGCGAATTCGAGAAGGATTCGCCCCACAACTCGCCCGAATCGGAAGGCTTCTTCGCCAAGGCGAAGGCCTTCTGGGATGGCTTCGGTGGGTAGCGCATCGGACGAGCAGGCGGAATGCCTGCGAAACGGAAGAAGCGCCAGACTCAAAATTCGTCAGTAGTATATCAGTGGTCGATTAAACTCGATTGATCGTCCGTTGCTGCAGTGAGGCCGCGAGGAAAGCTGCCCCTTCAACCAAAATTCGCCCCAATCGGAAGGCTTATTCGCCAAGGTCAGGGCCTTTGAGATGAATTTGAAGGGTAATATCTTTGTGAAGAACGAACCAACTCCAATGAAATTCGTATTGTAACCATGGCCCTTGCAAACATAGCGAGCCTCGCAACCGCCGTTCCGCCCCACATCATCGACCGGGATTTTGTGGCCCGCGAAGCAGGCCGGATCTTCGCCCGCTTCGGTGACGAATTCGAACGCATGGCGTCGGTGTTCACCAACGCCGGCATCAACAAGCGCTATTCAGTCTGCCCGCTCGAATGGTTCGAGACGGCAAGCGGCTGGAACGACAGGACGGAACGCTATCTGGAAGGCGCAAAAAACCTGTTCCGGCAAGCTGCGGGTGCAGCCCTTGAGCGGGCGGGCCTTGCGGCGCGCGACATCGACGTGATCGTCACGGTTTCCTCAACGGGAATCGCAACACCTTCCATCGAAGCCCACGTCATGCATGAAATGGGCTTTCGCGATGATGTGATGCGCGTGCCGGTTTTTGGATTGGGATGTGCAGGCGGCACAACGGGTCTTGCCATTGCGGCGCGATTGGCCGGGGGCCCTGTCCCAAAACAGGTTCTCCTGGTGGTGATCGAGCTCTGCACGCTCGCCTTCCGCCCGGACGAAATGTCCAAGTCCAATATTGTTGCAACAGCGCTCTTCGGAGACGGTGCGGCAGCGACAGTGGTCAGTGCAAATCTGGATGGCGCCGCGATCGAACATACAGGCCAGCACACCTGGCCCAATACCATCGATGTCATGGGCTGGCGCGTCGACGATCAGGGCCTGGGCGCCATTTTTTCGCGCAGCATTCCCGATCTGGTCCTGACTGACTTGCGGCCGGTCGCCGACCGCTTTCTCGAGAACCGTGGGCTGACGATTGCGGATGTGGATCATTTTTCCTTCCATCCCGGAGGCGCGAAAGTGATCCAGGCGCTGGAGACGGCCTTTACCCTCGAACAGGGCCAGCTCGTCCATGAGCGCGAGGTTCTTGCCGACTACGGCAACATGTCGGCGGTCACCGTGTTCTTTGTCCTCGACAAGGTTCTGCCGTTGAAAACCAGCGGCCGCAGGTTTGTGGGTTCTCTGGGGCCGGGCTTCACCGCCAGCTTCCTCACTTTGCTGCAATGAGCCTTGCCGTTCTTGTTCTGCTCTTCGTGACGCTGCAGCGCGCCGGAGAGCTTGTGCTGGCGCGTGCCAACACGAGCGGCCTTTTGAAGCGGGGCGGCATCGAGATGGGGGCCAGCCACTATCCTGTGATGGTCGCGCTGCATGCGAGTTGGCTCGCGGCGCTTTGGTTTTTTGGATGGGACACGCAGGTCAATCTCTGGCTCTTGGTCGCCTATGGCCTGCTGCAGGCCTTCCGCATCTGGATACTGGCGACGCTGGGCCGCCGCTGGACCACGCGCATCATCATCGTGCCGGGAGAGACGCTCGTTACCGGCGGTCCTTACCGCTTGCTGCGTCATCCCAACTATCTCCTCGTATTGCTGGAAGTGCCGCTGCTGCCGATGGTCTTTGGCCTCCCATGGCTCGCCCTTCTATTCGGGCTTCTCAACGCCGCGATGCTGGCCTGGCGGATCAGGATTGAAGAAGGCGCTCTCTCAGAGTTGCGTGGGATCCAGCAGCGATAATTTGCCGAGCGCCGGCAGCTTGATGGCAATATCATTCACATCGATACCGGCCGTTGAGCCGAGAATGTGAAGTTCAATACCCTCTTCCATCGCAACCGTTACGCCTAGAACGCCAGCGAGTGAGGCTGTCCATCCCGTCTTGCTGGGGGCCTGAGCAACGCCCGCCCAGCCCAGCCAGTCCTTGCCGATGGCAGTCGCAGGAAGCTCTGTGTCAAAACCTGGAACTTCACGCACGATGGTTGAGACAAAGCTGTTGCTGTTGGGACCGGGCCAGACGGTGTAATCGCCGCGCCTGGAAAATGGATAGCTGCTGATGGCGCGTTCGATTTCAGGAATGAGAGTTGCGGCCTTCTCGCCTTCAACCTTGTAGATCACGCGGGGGCGATTGCCGTACCACAAAGCATCTGCTGGGTAGTTGTTCTTCCGCACCGGATCGCCCCAGCCCACCACATCATAGCGCGACCATTCCGCTGCGCCTTCCTCCTTCAGCACGATTGACATGTGCTCGGCGAAAATGCCCTTCCAGCGCCCGGTGCGCGCGGCGAGGATCATAACAGTTGCTTGAGGAGTAGCCTTCGCAGAAGGCAAGACGCCGGAGGATGACCAGTCCGCCGTACGCCAGCTTGCGGGCCAACCCGCCGCATAGCCTTTGATCGCGCCGATAGTGACCGGCAGGATGATGACGAGAAGCACAAACCAGCGAAAAACGCGCCACATGGGTTAGTGCGCCTCATCCCAGTTGGAGGCCGCCCGCGCATCGACTTCCAAAGGCACCGCGAGTTTCAAGACAGGCTCCGGCGCCTTCTCCATCACATGGGCAATGACGGGCAGGGTTTTCTCCACTTGCGCTTCCGGCACCTCGAAAATCAGTTCGTCATGCACTTGGAGCAACATTTTTGCGGCAAGTTTGTGTTCGGCAAGGGCTGGTTTCATGCGGATCATGGCGCGGCGGATGATGTCTGCCGCCGAGCCTTGAATCGGCGCGTTGATGGAAGCACGCTCGAGGAACGCCTTCTCCGATGGATTGGTGGATTTGATGCGCGGGAAATGCATGCGCCGCCCGAAGATCGTCTCCACATAGCCATTGTCATGGGCAAAGCGCTTGGTCCCGTCCATGTAAGTTTTGATGCCGGGAAAGCGCTTGAAATAGGTTCGGATATATTCGTTGGCTTCCTCGCGCGAGATGCCGAGTTGGTTTGAAAGTCCGAAGCCCGAAATACCATAGATGATGCCGAAATTGATGGCCTTGGCGCGCCGCCGCACCATCGGGTCCATGCCTTTGACAGGAACACCGAACATTTCCGAAGCCGTCATGGCATGGATGTCGAGGCCATCGGCAAAGGCCTTCTTCAACTGCGGAATGTCAGCGATATGGGCGAGCACGCGAAGCTCGATTTGCGAATAGTCGGCGCTGACAAGCTTTGTTCCCTTCGGTGCCACGAATGCCGTCCTGATGCGCCGGCCCTCCTCGGTTCTGACCGGAATGTTCTGCAAATTGGGATCGGTGGAGGATAGCCGCCCCGTCGAGGTGGAGGCCATGGCATAGGATGTATGCACGCGCCCTGTCTTGGGATTGATGAAATTGGGTAACGCCTCCGTATAGGTGGAACGCAGCTTCGATAATTGCCGCCAGTCCAGAACGCGCTTCGCCAAATTAACGCCCTTCGCAGCAAGGTCTTCCAGCATGTCACTGTCCGTAGACCAGGCGCCTGTTGCCGTCTTGCGCCCTCCTTCAAGCCCCATTTGGCCGAAGAGAATGTCGCCCAGCTGCTTTGGCGAGCCGATGTTGAAGGGTGTGCCCGCAAGCTTGTGAATTTCCGTTTCGATGGCCTGCTGGCTTGTTCCAAACTCGTTGGAAAGCCGCGCCAGAACCGCACGGTCCACCAACACGCCTTCATGTTCCATGTCACACAGGACAGGCACCAGCGGCCGCTCCAGCGTTTCATAGACAGTGACCTTCTTTGCCTTCAGCAGTTTCTGTTTGAAGAGAAGCCACAGCCGCAGCGTGATGTCGGCGTCCTCCGCCGCATAATGCGTGGCGCGATCGATGGGCACACGGTCAAAAGTGACAAGGCTCTTGCCAGAGCCCGCCACCTCCTTGAAGCTGATGGGCTTGTGGCCCAGATGCCGCTCAGAAAGTTCATCCATGCCATGGCCCACATCGCCGGACTCAAAGACATAGGACATCAGCATGGTGTCATCGAGCGGCGCCACATCGATGCCATGTTGCTTCAGAAGCAGCATGTCGTATTTCAGGTTCTGCCCGATCTTGAGCACCGATGGTGATTCCAGCATCGGTTTCAAGAGCGCCAGCGCTTCCTTGGCCTCAAGCTGACCGGAAAGCCTGCCACCTCCAAAGAGATTATCGGCCCCACCTGAGTGGTTGAGCGGAATATAGCAGGCCTTGCCTGGTGCGGTGGCGAGTGATGCGCCAACTATATTGGCCTGCTTGGCATCGAGCGAATCCGTTTCCGTATCGAAGGCAGCAAATCCCTGGTCCGTCGCTTCCGCGATCCAGGCCTTGAGCCGTTCTGCGGTGGTGACAGTTTCATAATCCGCATGCTTCACCGGAATGGCGCGCAGCTTTGCCTCCACCGCTGCGGCTTGATCAATTGTTTCGGCGGGCAGAAGTGGAGTGCCAGGAGATAGTGCGGCGGTTTCCGGCTTTGCGGCGATGGCCGTTTCAACAACAGTCACACCAGCATCTTCCGGCGGCCAGAACTTGATCTCGACGGCAACGGCCTCAATGGAATCCATGTCAGCCTGAAGCGCGGTAGCGATGCGCTTCGTCGTTGTCGAAAACTCCAGAGCTTTGAGGAATCCAATAAGCAGCGAGGCTTTGGGAACATCAACCGCAAAAGAGGAAATGTCCTCATTGACGGGCACCTTGTCGTCAAGCGTCACTAGCCTTTTCGAGATTCGCGCCTGCTCTGCAAACTGGATGAGATTCTCGCGGCGCTTCTGCTGTTTGATCTCGGATGCCTTGGCGAGAAGATTTTCCAGATTGCCGTAAGCGTTGATGAGCTCGGCGCCAGTCTTGACGCCGATGCCGGGAACGCCCGGAACATTGTCCACACTGTCGCCTGCCAGCGCCTGCACTTCGATAACCTTGTCGGGCGTCACGCCGAATTTCTCCATGACCTCGGCATCGGAAATTTCCTTGTCCTTCATGGTGTCGAAGAGGGTGACGCCGGGCTTGACGAGCTGCATCAGGTCCTTGTCGGACGTGACAATCCTGACTGTCGCCCCAGCTTCCACGGCTTGGCGCGTATAGGTGGCAATCAGGTCATCGGCTTCGTAGTTTTCAAGCTCGACGCAAGACACATTGAAGGCCTTGGTGGCTTGCCGGATCAGATGAAATTGCGGCCTAAGGTCAGGCGGCGGCTCGGGCCGGTGTGCCTTGTAATCCTCATAGAACTCATTGCGGAAACTTTTGCTCGAGTAATCGAAGATGACCGCAAGATGCGTGGGCTTTGTGGCTGCGGACTTGTCGGTGAGGAGCTTCCACAACATATTGCAGAAGCCCTGAACGGCACCTACGGGCAAACCATCGCTTTTTCGCGTCAGTGGCGGCAGAGCATGATAGGCGCGGAAGATGTATCCTGAGCCGTCTATCAGATAGAGGTGGTCACCGGATTTGAGTTTGTGGGAGGCTGTCATGCCCGCCACTATGCCAGCCTTGCTTGGGCTCTGCCACCGGCTTCAAGCCCGCCCAGGTGGGTCTCCTGAACAGGAGTGACAGTGGTGTTCTACGCACCGCCCAGAACATGAGCACGGGTACGGCAACACCCATGAGGGTGGTGGCCGCCGACAGCATGTCCGGATGGATATCGGGCACAAGTTTGAGGCCGATCGTGCGCGTCAGCGACATGGGCAGGAAGAAGGCAAGATATATGACGATGGAATTTTCACCGAGGTAACGCAGCCAGTGGGCACCGCCCGAACGTGCAATCAGTGTCGCAACCGTGATCACCGCGCCGCAGCCGGCAAGGCCCAGCAACAGGCTCACAAACGGCATGTCCGACATCCCATGCAGCACCATCCAGCTATGGCCCGCCGACCACAGGCCGAGAATGGCAAACACTGAGAAGAGCCGCCGCTGCCACATCACCTGCGCCGACGAGAAGATCTGCGAGGCCAGCCAATAGCCGGCGAAGAAATAGACATAACGCGCGGCAAATTCATCCGGCACCATCCAGCCGGTGTGGATGGGCGCAATCTCGAGCGCCGCCGCGGCAGCAAAGACGAGAACCTTGGGCACGCCCTCCAGAAGGCGCGTCACCACGAAGAAAATGGCTAGCAGATAGATGAACCACAGCGTGCCGAAAGGATCGATGAAACCCAGCGCATATTGCCGCGACAATTCCGTGAGGCCGCCCTCCGCATAGATGCCATAGCCTTTGAGCGCGAACTGGATGGTCATCCACAGGATGTAGAAATAGGCAAAGTGCACGACCTTCTTGTCGAGATAATCCCGCCACGGCGCGTTGATGCGGCGGGCAAGGAACAGCCCCGAGATCATGAAGAAGTCCGGCATGCGGAAGGGCCGCGCCCATTCGATGAAGGCATTGAGCGCGCCGGTCTCTCCAAGCGCTTTTTCGACGCCGAGCGTCGAATGCATCATCACAACGAGGATGATGCAAATGCCCTTGGCATAGTCGACCCAGTCGACGCGGTAGTTTTGCTTGCCGATGCTCATGAAATGCCGTCCAGTTTTGGGCCAGTTTTTGGGAATGAGAATTCGCTGGTTGGTTCTGGAGCAACTATCCAACCGCAGCGGGTGCCGTCGCTGGCAAACCGCCAAACAGGGTTGAGAAAGTATTAACGTGGCCGATTTTCATCTGGAAATCAGCAGCTTGCGCCCGCAATTGCTTGACGTAAGTTGCTCCGCTATAGCGGCAGGACCGGCACCAAAGCACCCGTAGCTCAGCTGGATCAGAGCGCTGCCCTCCGAAGGCAGAGGTCACAGGTTCGAATCCTGTCGGGTGCGCCAGCGTTTTCAACGGCTTACGATTCCGGCATCGCACGTCAAATTATAGAAATAAGCACATAGTAAGCACCGGGTATCGCAAGTGAAGGCGGCCACTTCCACAAGAGCCTGAATTCTGTATTTTGCCTGAGACGACAACTCCGGGTTGGGTGGATAATGAGCTTCAGGGATATCCCGATCATCACGTCTCCTTTGAGCTTCCGCAATTCCACTATCGATTGGATGAGGACAACCAACCTACCGACTCAGAATTGGCTGGTCGCCGTGAGCATCCAAATCGTCCCCGTACAAGCTGCTCAGTCCCGCAAGGTTTCGAGGGAAACCGGATTGAGGTGATGCAGCTCACCATCGACAAAATAGAGTCTATGGCGCCGGACCAGGCATCGCTTTCGGCTGCTGTCAAGATTAAAGCATCGGCGTGGCAAATCACGGCGATTGACAGCACGAATGATTTCGCCTGGGGCGAATGCCAAGGTTCGGGTTCAACACCTTACCGCGTCTGTCTGCAGCTCTCGG
>JAIBJH010000084.1 GCA_020029455.1 Hyphomicrobiales bacterium | reverse complement strand
TACAAACAGGTGAAACGCGACATCATCCGCCAGGAAGCGAAGGTGACCGCAACGCAGGTAGCACCGATCAAGAGCGTTGATGGTCAAAGTCTAATGGCCACTGGGCCGCAGGCCAACACTGCCGTCCGCAATCTCATCTACGAGGACTTCAAGCAATTGGTCTATGCGCATCCCGCCTCGGGCCTGAAACTCAAGTACAACCTGTTTGTGCCGAAGGACTATGATCCGTCGAGGTCCTACCCGCTCGTAAATTTCATGCATGATGCCGGTGTCACGAGTGAAAACCACGACCAGACACTGGTGCAGGGCAATGGCGCGATTTCCTTTGCAAGCCCCGCCGACCAGGCGAGGCGGCCGGCGTTTGTTCTAGCACCCCAGTTTGCCAAGCAGATTGTCAATGACAAGTCTGAGGCCACAGAAGAGCTTGATGCCGTTATTGACCTGATCAAGGACCTGGCGAAGCAATACAGCATCGACCAGAAGCGCTTATACACAACAGGGCAGTCGGGCGGGGGCATGTTGTCCATTGCCATGAACATCAAGTATCCCGATTTCTTCGCAGCATCCTATCTCGTTGCCTGCCAGTGGGAACCTTCGGTCGTGGCGCCATTGGCTTCCGACAAGCTCTGGATTGTTGTTTCCGAGGGCGATGCCAAGGCCTATCCCGGCCAGAATGCCATCACTGCAAAGCTTGAAGCGGAAGGAGCAAGGGTCAGCCGAGCAGTCTGGGACGGCACTTGGAGTGAGGAGCAGTTCAGGTTTGCGGTGGCTGATCTTGAAGCCGAAGGCAACCCGATCAAATATGTTGCCCTGCGCAAGGGAACCGTCGTTCCCGCAGGGCAGGAAGACGGTCCGGGTTCCAACCACGTGAACACATGGCGCATTGCCTATTCAATTCCGGGCATTCGCGACTGGTTGTTTCGTCAGTCGCTTTGAAATGATAAGCCTTGATATGGGAACTGTTCTCGGTTGAGCACGGTCGACTGGGCTGCCGAAAAAACAAAAGGCACCCGAAAGGGTGCCCTTGATTTTGAGAGGGCAGGAGAGATCAGGCGCTTTCGCGCATCTCGTCCATATCGTCGTGCATCGGTGGCGCGCCATCGCGCAGCACATAGCCACGGCCCCAGACTGTCTCGATGAAATTCTTTCCTTGCGCTGCGGCGGCAAGCTTCTTCCTCAGTTTGCAGATGAAGACGTCGATTATCTTCAGTTCCGGCTCGTCCATGCCGCCATAGAGGTGGTTTAGGAACATTTCCTTGGTGAGGGTTGTGCCCTTGCGGAGCGAGAGCAGCTCCAGCATCTGGTATTCCTTGCCCGTCAGGTGCACGCGCTGGCCGGCGACTTCCACCGTCTTGGTGTCGAGGTTGACGAGAAGCTCGCCCGTGTGAATGACCGACTGGGCATGGCCCTTTGAGCGGCGCACCACGGCGTGGATGCGGGCCACCAGTTCGTCCTTGTGGAAGGGCTTGGTCATATAGTCGTCAGCGCCGAAGCCGAGGCCCTTCACCTTGTCTTCAATGGCGGCGAGGCCCGAGAGAATGAGGATCGGCGTTCCGACTTTCGAGACGCGCAATGCTTTCAACACCTCATAGCCGGACATATCAGGCAGGTTGATGTCGAGAAGAATGATGTCGTAGTCGTAGAGCTTGCCGAGGTCGACGCCCTCTTCGCCCAGATCAGTTGTATAGACGTTGAAGCCTTCAGACTTCAGCATCAGCTCTATGGATTGAGCCGTCGCTGTATCGTCTTCGATCAACAAAACCCGCATTGCGAATCCCCTTTGGTGGTGCCTGGGCACGAAAAAGCCCTGGCCCTTCGACTGGTTTTCCCGCCTGCCGCGTTCGGCTGGCGCTACAAACCGTTAACTCTAATGATCAAGATAGGCCGAGAAAGGTTAACAAAACCTAAGGCGAGCTGGGCTGACTTTAACGGTTTGGCCACAACATGTTGTAGTGCACGCGCAAATGGCCCCACATGTTGTGGAGGCTTCTTCGCTTCAGTCAAAATCGTGACACTGCCTGGTTTCACCCGAGGTTTACCCAGCCTTAAATCTGTTTGTTCATCATAAACGCCGCTGACCGTCCTCAAACCGTCGCCGGATTGATTCTGTTCTCCGCAATAGAATCGATTTGGAATCGCGGTGCAAGAGTCCGGCATGCCGTGAGTTGAGTTTTGTGAGGTAGATATGCGTTCACGTGAAAGCCTGCTGAGGCTGCACCGCTTCCGCACCCAGGATGTCCGCCGTCAGGCCGCGGACATGGAATTGATGATCCAGGACCTGATGCGCAAGCATGATGAACTGGAACAGCACATCAAGACCGAAGAGCAGCGGACGGGAATTTCCGATCCCGCTAATGTCAATTATTCCATGGCCGCCAAGTCATCGCGCGTGCGCCTTGAGAACCTTCTGAAAACAGTCGGTGAGCTCAAGGATCAGCACGAGGTAATCCACGACAAGCTCAAGGATGAAGAATCCGAGCTCCGCAAGGTGGAGATGCTGGTGGAGAAAGAGGGCGGCTCCTTGAAGCCCGCTCCCGTTTCGCCGCCGCCTGGTGTCCTGATCGGGCATGCCATCGCGCGATAGGCGTAGCACAGTTTCAAAATTTCAATGGCCGGGTTTTCCCGGCCATTTGTATTCCAGCAACCTCCACCGCTCTCCATGGGCGCACTTGATGCGCCTACCCAGACCTGGATGGAATGATGGATGGTAAAAACTCGTCATTCCATCCGAGCGTAGCGAGAGACGGAACCCAGCTTTGGACTGATCCCGGACCAAGTCCGGGACGCCGATGGAGAAAGAGTTAAGGCGCGAGTGCGTGCTGCTTCAGCCGTTCGTAGTAAGGCCGTGCAGCATCTGCGATTGAGGCAAGTGGTGTAGGCAGATCAGGCAGTGGTTTGCGCGGCTGAGGTGTGAAACCTTCAGACTCCCAGGCGGCGTTGTACCAGTGTGGCGCCCAGACTCCGTCGAAATGCTTTGGTCCTTTCTCCCATTTCAGCATGGCCTCGTCGAATGCAATGCCAAGTGCACTGCAAAGCTTGATCAACATTGCGCGCGGGTTTTCCAGAATATCATCTGCGTCTATCACTGGAGGAGCATGGCCCAGCTTATCAGCCACCATATCGAAGATCTCCGCCTGCTGGATGAAACCGATGGCACGCAAATCCACATCAACCCATTTCTGCGCATAGCTTGCCAGCACGCGCGCCGGATCGCGGATGAGGAAAGCGTTCGAAAGTTGCAGGATGAAGCTGCGGTCGTAACCTTCCAGCATGTGGTGGGTCATGTGCTTCTGGTAGAGCAGGGGTTTTGCTGAAGGCGTTGTGCATTTGATGACCAGCTTGTCCCAATCGGTTTCCATGGCGGCGATGATTTCGTCACGCATGGGGTGGTCATTGCCTTTGGCCATAAGCGAGAAACCATAGAAGGGTTCGTCCCAGGCCTCGCAATCGGCGCGGCTGCCGAAGGCATACATCATGGCGGTTGAGATATTGCGGGGACCGGACCACATGGCGATGATTTTGTGCTGAGACATGATTACCTTGAGAGTTTCGTTGCGTAGAAGAACCAGCAGGCTGCGAGCGCGATGAGGATCGCGAGGCCCTTGCGAATGGTGACTGCATGGGGCGAGGTTTGGAGAAAAGTTGCCATGGAACCGGAGAGGATGGCAATGCCGCTGTGAATTACTGTCGCCACCGCGACATAGACGGCTGAGAGCAGGACGATCTCAGTCACAAGGCTTGCTTCACCCGATATGAACTGCGGCAGCATCGCTGCGTAGAAGAGATATGCTTTCGCGTTAAGCACATTGCTGATGAGACCCTGCCTGAAAGCCACGCTCATGGTGGCCTGGGTATTGTCGATCTCCGCGGATGAATCCCGCCAGGCATCCCAAGCGAGATAGAAGAGGTAGAACGTTCCTGCCCAACGCAGCGCTTCAAACAGCACGGGAAATTCCAGCAGCAGTGCAGTTAGGCCAAGTCCCGCGACAACGGCGGCGATGGCAAGGCCCAAGGCAACGCCGGCAACTGCGGAAAGTGCCGTCGCCCGCCCGCGCGCCGCACCCAGCACGGCAAGCCAGGTCATGTTGGGGCCGGGCGTCAGCTCAATCAAAATGGAAGCCAAAACAAAAGACCAGAGCATCAGAGGCTGCGCGTGCTCTCGGCCTTGCACAGGGCCTTGTAGCCATCGGACAGCTTGCGCGAGACAGGGCCTGCGCCGCTCCATTCCGCATCAGACATAGGGTGCCGCACGGGGCGGCCATCGATCATGCGCACAGGCACAAGACCGGCAAAGGTTCCGGTGACGAAGGCTTCATCGGCGCCATAGACATCATAGAGCGAGAACTGCTTCTCGAAGGCGGGAATGCCAAGCGACTTCGCCACGCGCAGCATGTTGGCGCGCGTGATGCCGGGAATGCAGTATTGCCCGGTCGAGGTCCACAACTCGCCGCGCCTCACAATGAAGAAGTGGGTAGAGTTGCAGGTGGCGACAAAGCCAAGAGGATCAAGCATCAGGGCTTCATCCGCTCCGGCATTGGCGGCCTGCACGCAGGCCGTGATGCAGTTGAGCTTGGAATGGGAGTTGAGTTTCTGGTCCTGCACATCGGGGGCGCCACGCCGCACATTGACGGTGTGCAGTATGATGCCTTCCGTCATCTTCGCCGGATTGGGTTCCTTGTATTCGGGAATGATGACGATAGTGGCGGGCGAGATGGTAACGCGCGGATCCTGATAGGGCGTTGCTTTCACACCGCGCGTAACCATGAGGCGGATGTGGACGCCGTCGGTCATCTTGTTGGCATCGATGCAGGCAAAGAGGCGATCCACAATCTCCAGCGGCTTCAACCCCACGTCCATGAAAATGGCCTTGGCTCCTTCATAGAGCCGCTCAATATGGGCGAGGAGAAACGGCACGCCACCATTCACAAGCCGCAGGCCCTCCCACACACCGTCGCCGAGGATGAAGCCTGAATCAAAGACCGACACCACGGCCTCGGCGCGGGGCACAAGTTTACCATTGACCGAAATCAGGATGTTCTGGTTGCGCGGATCAATCTTGGCGTCGTGGATATTTGTCTGTGGGGTGTTCATGTAGAACCTATGTGTATCTTTGCGACTCTATAATTTTCGCCCCCCGGTGAAAGCCGGGATGACGATGATATGTGTTTATGGCGGAGTTTCCTCTCCCCGGTCTGCTGCAAAAACGCGGGCGATTTCGGCGCGGGATTGGCGGACAAGGTCCATGAGCTGCTTCTGGTCGCCTGCCACAGCGGCCTGCTTGCGCAGGAATTTCTCGTCGTGATCGCGGAAAGTCTTGATGACGCGTTCAGCTTCTTTCTTCGGACGGCCCAATGCGACAAGCGCATCTTCTGCCAGGTCCATGGAAGAGCCAAAGACTTCGCGGTAAATGTCATTGGCGCCTTCCTTCAGCACTTCGAAAGCATGGGCGCGGTCGAAGACGCGAACCAGGAGCTTGAGCTGCGGAAAGTTGCTGCGGGCGATACGGACCAGTTCGGTAATTTTCTCGGCGTCATCGATGGCAATGACCAGCACCTTGGCTTCCCTGGCGCCCGCTGCTTCCAGAAGATCAAGCCGCAGAGCATCGCCGTAGAACACCTTGAAGCCGAAATTGCGTAAGGTATCGACTTGCGACGAGTCGAGGTCGAGAACCACCGTGCGGAAACCCCGGGCATTGAGTACGCGACCTATGGTCATGCCGAAGCGGCCGTGGCCAGCAATGATGGCGTCGACGCCCTCATGGCTCACCTCGTCATGGGGCCGCACTTCGTCGCCCAATGCAAAGCGCGGCTGCACCATTTTTTCATCGAGCATCATCAGCAGGGGCGATGCTGCCATCGATAATGCGACGATTGCCGTAAGGAGCGCAGGCATGGTTCCGGTGAGCAAGCCCAACCCAGCACAGAAGGTAATCAGCACGAAGCCGAATTCGCTGCCCTGCGCCAGCGAGAAGGCAAAGCGAGACTGGTCAGGCTCGGCCAAGTGAAATGATCTCGCGACCACATATTGTCCCGCAATCTTCAAGGCCATGAAGGCGATGAGTGCGAGGACAATGGTGCCAGGCATTGTTCGAAAGAGCGAGAAATCTATCCCTGCACCCACCGCAATGAAGAAGATGGCGAGAAGCAGTCCCTTGAAGGGCTGCAGGTCCATTTCAAGTTCATGGCGGTATTCGCTGTCGGCCAGCACCACACCCGCGAGGAATGTGCCAAGTGCCGCTGACAGGCCGACCAATCCCATGAGAAGCGTGATCGCCACCACGATGAGCAGGGCAAAGGCCACGAAGATTTCGCGCGCGCCCGTGTCGGCGACGATGCGGAAGAGGGGGCGCATGACATAGCGGCCCGCCGCGAGAACCAGAGCCACAGCGGCGATGGTGAAGAAAGCCTGGGCCCAGACAGGATAGTCCGCAATCAGAGACGCACCATGGCCGCCGTCACCATGGGCCGCACTTACAGCGAGAAGCGGCAGCAAGGCCAAAATCGGGATGACAGAAATATCCTGGAACAGCAGCACCGAAAAGATCGACTGGCCGACGGGAGATTTGAGCTGGCCTTTCTCCTGCAGCGTCTGCAGCACGATGGCCGTTGAAGAGAGCGCCAGGATCAATCCGAGGGCAAGACTTTCGCGCCAACCTGTCGAAATCGTAAGACTTGCCACGCCAAGCAGCACCGCAAGTCCCGCCACCTGTGCGGCGCCGAGGCCGAAGATCTTATGGCGCAATTGCCAGAGTTTCTCCGGCTCCAGCTCAAGGCCGATGATGAACAGCATGACGATGACGCCGAATTCGGCAAAGTGTTTTACGGCTTCGCCTTCGCTGCCGATGACACCCAGCATGTTGGGTCCGATCAACGCTCCCGCTGCGAGGAAGCCGAGCACGGAGCCCATGCCAAGTTTCTTGGCCAGTGGCGCGGAGATGACGGCGGCGGCAAGATAGACAAGCGCCCCGAGGAGGAATTCATTGAATGACATGGTGTGGACTATGGCTTTGGCAAATGGCATTCGCAAGCCGGAGAGCTTGGATGCACGGATGAACTATCTGATGACGTAGACCGAACCATATTTCGTCATGCCTGCGAAGGCAGGCATCCAGCTTCTCAAAAGGAAGCTGGGTTCCCGCTTTCGCGGGAATGACCTATGTGGGCGGTTTTGTGGAATGTAGCGAGATATGGCATTTCCACCGCGCGGTGTCAAGTATCTTTTCCTAACGCATCCGAAACAAAAAACCGGGCAAGCGCATCGGGGGAGTAAGTTGAAAGACTTGCGAGAGGAAAGATGCGCCAGATTCAAAGTGCTAGAGCAGCTTGTCGACGGTCAATTGACCGTCGGCTGCTCTGGGCCCGGTTCGCGAAATCCGTACTGGAAAACCGCTTAGGAGCGATACTGTTGGATGCGCGTGGTGCGAAGGCCGGCAAGGCCGTTCTTGTCGAGCGCCCTCTGCCAACTCAGATATTCCTCGGTGGTGAGGGTATAGCGCTCGCAGGCTTCCTCGAGGCTCAAGAGGCCCCCGCGCACGGCCGCCACCACTTCCGCCTTGCGGCGGATAACCCAGCGGTGATTGCCAGGAGGGGGCAGGTCCGCAATAGTGAGCGGACTGCCATCGGGACCGATGACATAGTTGACGCGGGGACGCAGTTGACCGTTCATACGCAAACTCACTCACACACTGTCGGGCCCCGGAACTCACGGGTACAATCGCCCTGCTGCCAGTGAGACTAGGCCTTCCGGCTTAATTTTGAGCTAAATCCCGGTGAACAAACTATAAATTTGCCCAAAGCTTTGTTTCAAGGCGGGACAATCTCTGGTAGAAGCCGTCGGGATTCATTGCATTTCCCCGGGTTTTCCCCCATTTCACGCCCATGAAGATTGACCAGCGCATATTGGAGATGGTCCATGCCGCCATGGGGCTTCCGGCTAACCCTGGCGGGCACCGGGTTGTGTGCGCCATGTCGGGCGGGGTCGATTCCTCTGTGGCCGCCGCGCTCCTCAAGCTGGCGGGCTATGAGGTGGTGGGGATCACGCTGCAGCTTTACGATCATGGCGAGGCGATCCGCCGGAAGGGGGCCTGCTGCGCCGGCCAGGACATTCACGACGCGCGCCGTGTCGCCGCCATGCTCGACATCCCCCACTATGTTCTCGATTTTGAATCCCGTTTCAAGGAAACGGTGATCGACAATTTCGTCGAGAGCTATATGGCTGGCGCAACCCCGATCCCCTGTGTGCGCTGCAACCAGACAGTCAAGTTCGCCGACCTTTTCTGGCGGGCAAAGGAACTTGGCGCATCGGCGCTGGTGACGGGCCATTACGTGGACTCAGTAGCGACGTCTTCAGGCCGGGAACTGCGCACGCCTTCCGACATGGCGCGTGACCAGAGCTATTTCCTCTTTGCGACCACGCAGGAGCAGATCGATTATCTGCGCTTTCCGCTTGGCCGCCTCACCAAGGCCGAAACGCGCGAGGTTGCGGCGGCGCTCGGACTTGCCGTGGCGCAGAAGCCGGACAGCCAGGACATCTGCTTTGTGCCGGAAGGACGCTATGCCGATGTGATCCTGCGTCATCGCCCCGATGCGGGGCAGGCGGGCGAGATTGTCCATCTCGACGGCCGGGTGCTCGGCAAGCATGACGGTATCATTCATTTCACAGTTGGCCAGCGGCGCGGGCTTGGCATTGCCGACGGCGAGCCGCTTTATGTGGTGCGGCTTGATGCGGCGGCGAAGCGTGTCATCGTCGGCCCGCATGAAGCGTTGCGCCAGCATGAGATTGTTCTTGAAGATTTGAACTGGCTCGGAAGCCCGCTCAACGGCAAGGCCACCTCCTGCCATGCGCGCATCCGCTCGTCGCGGCCGCCGGCGCCAGCAACACTGGCGCTGCGCAGCAACCGCCCAGTCGTCACCATCACGGATGGTGAGTTCGGTATATCGCCAGGGCAGGCCTGCGTGCTCTATGAAGGCGAGGGCGCGGGCCAGCGCGTTCTGGGCGGCGGCTTCATTGCGGCAACACAGAATTGACAAGGTCACGGCGTTTGCTGAAGAGAAAATAAAAAAGGAATCGTGAGGGGAAATGACTGCAACGCGAAAAGTTGTGTCGATGAGCGACACGGATGTGCGGCGCGCCTATAAGCGCTGGGCGCCGATCTATGACCAGACCTTTGGCAAGATTGTTGAAGCTGGCGTGCAGCAAACCGTGGCGCGCGCCAATCAGCTCCCGGGGCGGCTTTTGGAGGTTGGCGTCGGCACAGGCCTCGCGCTGCCATTCTATGGCAAGCATTTGAGTGTTACCGGCATTGATCTTTCCGCTGAGATGCTGGTGCGCGCACAGGAGCGCGTCGAAAAGCACGCCATCAAGAACATAGAAGCGCTGCAGGTGATGGACGCAACCGCCACCGGCTTTGCTGACGAGAGCTTTGATATTGCGGTTGCCATGTATGTGCTGACGGTTGTTCCGGATCCTGCGGCGGTGATGCATGAGATGGCGCGGGTGGTGAAAGCGGGCGGCACGGTGCTGGTCGCCGGGCATTTTTCCACGCAAGGCTTTACCGGCGTCATCGAAAAGAGCCTCGCCAAGCAAGCGCCGAAGCTGGGCTGGCGGCCGGACTTCCCCATCGACAATGTGCTCGTCAGTGAGAAGCTGCGGCTTGTCAGTTTGAAGCCGATCAAGCCCTTCGGCTATTTCACATTATTAGAGTTCAAGCGTCAGCCGTGATGGTCGTTGCGGGAAAGACCGGGCTTGCTATAGTCGCCTTCCGTTGAATTGAAGTGACCATGGCGAAACTGCACATCAACCCGGAACTCGACAAGGACATCAAGAAGGGCATCGCTTGGTCCGTCCACGCCTTTACGACATTCGGCATTGTCGCAGGGTTTCTGGCACTTGTTGCGGTGCTCAAAAGCCGTAAGGTCGATGATGCCAATGCTTTCG
>JAIBJH010000083.1 GCA_020029455.1 Hyphomicrobiales bacterium | reverse complement strand
GCGGAACGGCCTGTTGCGCGACAGCATGCCGTTCTTCAACTCCCCGCTCAGCGAAGCAATCATGGAAATATCGAGCATCTCGCGGGGCGCGAGCGGCGGCAGGATGGATGGCAGCCGTTGCGCCAGCATGGATTTGCCGGCCCCTGGCGGCCCAACCATCAGCAGGTGATGTCCACCCGCCGCCACCACTTCGAGCGCACGCTTGGCTGATTCCTGTCCCTTGATGTCGGCAAGGTCGGGAAGCGATGCCAAAGTCTCTTCAAGCTTAGGCTTGGGCCGCGACAGAACCTGCGTGCCCTTCACATGATTGATGAGCTGGATGAGGGAGAGAGGCGCCAGCACATCAACCTCCTCTCCGGCCCAGGCCGCCTCTGCACCCGATGCCTTGGGGCAGATAAGGCCGAGCCCATTGCCATGGGCCGTCATGGCGGCGGGCAATGCGCCCGACACGGCAAGGATGCTGCCATCAAGCCCAAGCTCGCCCACCGCTGCATGGCGGTCGAGGAAATCGGGCGGGATCACCCCCATGGCTGAGAGCACGGCAAGGGCAATCGGCAGGTCATAGTGGCTGCCTTCCTTGGGAAGATCTGCGGGCGAGAGGTTCACCACAAGCCGCTTGCCCGGCAGCGCAAGGCCAATGGCATAAAGCGCGGCACGCACCCGCTCGCGGCTTTCGCCCACCGCCTTGTCGGGAAGTCCCACCACGTTGAAATGGGTCTGGCCGCCCATGAACTGGGCCTGGCATTGCACCAGCACGCCCTCAATGCCCTGAAACGCAACCGTTGCCACCCGCGCCGTCATCGGCCTCTCCCCGCTTATGGGTAAGACGCTAGCGCAAGCTCATTCCGTCGATCAAGAACAAAAATAGAACAACTATTCAGGAAAGCCCGGCGACCACATCCACAACGCCCCGCATGTCCTTGACTGTAAAGAACCTTGGCGTTCCTTCCGGCACCTCGTCATGATCATGGTCCCAGATAATCTCGAAGGGCACATAAACGCCAAAGCCCCCGGCCTCGATCATCGGTAGCACGTCCGAGCGGATGGAATTGCCCGCCATCAGCGTCCGCTCGGCTTTGCCACCGTGACGGCTGCAAATGCGGACATATGTATCCGGCTTCTTGTCCGAGACGATTTCAACGCCCTCGAAATAATGCGCAAGGCCCGAAGCCAGAACTTTCCGTTCCTGATGGTGCAGATCGCCCTTGGTGACGAGCAGCAGGCGGTGATTGCCGTGCAGCGCCTTCAGAGTCCCTTCCACATGGGGAAGGAGTTCGATGTCATGGTCCAGCATCTCGCGCCCCATGCCGATGAGTTGGCGGATCAGTGCCACATCGACAGCACCGCCTGACACGTCAATCGCCGTCTCGATCATCGACAGGGTGAAACTTTTCACGCCGAAGCCGTAAGCACTAATATTGCGCTTCTCGGCCTCACCGAGCTTGTGTGATGCTTCTTCCGCTGGCGCAAAGTTCGACAGCATCTCGCCGAACTTCCTCTCTGCCGTGTCGAAGTGGATGAGATTGTGCCAAAGCGTATCGTCGGCATCGAAGGCAATGAGGTCAAGGCCACTCACAGCTCACTACTTTCTTGACTCGATTGCATCCCAGATCAGCGCTGCAATATCGGCCCCACCGAAGCGCTTCACCTGGCGGATGCCGGTGGGTGATGTCACATTGATTTCAGTGAGCCAGTCGCCGATCACATCGATGCCGGTGAAGATGAGACCGCGCATCTTGAGGTCGGGCCCCATGGCCTCGCAAATCTCATGCTCGCGCTTCGTCAATGTGGCTGCTTCCGCAACGCCGCCCACATGCATGTTGGAGCGGTTGTCATGCGCCGCAGGCACGCGGTTGATGGCGCCCGCCACCTTGCCGTCCACAAGGATGATGCGCTTATCGCCCTTGCGCACATCGGGAAGATAGCGCTGGGCAATCCACGGTTCCTTGAAGGCCGTGGCGAAGAGCTCCAAAAGCGCTGAAAAATTCTGGTCATCCTTCGAAGTGCGGAACACGCCCGCGCCGCCATTACCATAGAGCGGCTTCAAAATGATGTCGCCATGCTCGCGCCGGAAAGCATCGATCTCAGCGACATCCTGGCTGATCAGCGTCTCCGGCATGAAATCCTTGAAGGCCAGCACATAAAGCTTTTCCGGCGCGTTGCGCACTTCCTTCGGATCGTTCACAACAAGTGTCTGCGGATGAATGCTTTCGAGAAGATGGGTCGCCGTGATGTAGCCCATGTCGAAAGGCGGATCCTGCCGCATCAGCACCACATCCTGCGAACCAAGATCAAGGCGTTCCGGACTTGAGGGCGTGAAGTGATTGCCCTTCTCGTCGCGCACTTTCACCATTTCGCCGCGCGCCGTGAGCATGCCTTCGCGCAGGGCGAGCGACTTCACATGATAGTGGAACAGCGTATGCCCGCGCCGCTGCGCCTCCAGCATCAGGGCAAAGGTGGAATCGCCCGCAATGTCGATGGCGGAAATCGGGTCCATCTGAACGGCAACGGCAAGTGACATGGGCTAGAAGATTCCCTCAAAGGCATTTTCGATATGGGAGGGCCAGAGGTAGGAGGGCACGGCCACAATGTCAAACCGGCAGAAGCCTTGCGCTGCTTGTGGATCGCGCGATGTGTAAAAAGCGGCTGCACCCGAAATGCGCCTGGATTGGTAGTTGGTGACTGAGATCACTGCCTCGTCCAATGTGGCGCGCGCTTTCACTTCCACGAACACCGTGGTCTGCCCCCGCCGCATGATGAGATCGACTTCACCGGCGGGCGACTTGTAGCGGCGTGCGAGCAAGCGATAGCCCTTGAAGCGCAGAAACCACAGGGCAAGGGTCTCGGCCAGATGGCCATGTTTTTCCGCTTTCTGGCGATTGCGCCTCACGCCTTCCCCTGCCGTTTCAGGATGCGCGCATAAACGTCATCGCGCGGCACGTTCAGTTGCTTGGCAACAAGGCCCGCCGCCTTGCTGGCGGAATTATCCTTGAGTGCTGCCGCAATCGCAGCATCAATCTCTTCGTTGCTGGCTTGCGGTGGTTCTGTCGCTCCACCGATCACCAGTACGAATTCTCCTTTGATGGAGGCGCGATGTGCCAGCTCATCCGCAATGACGGGCGAAGGCCCGCGCAAAGTTTCCTCATGGAGCTTGCTGATCTCGCGCGACACGGAAAGCGGGCGGCTGCCCATCACCGCAGCAACATCCTCAAGCGCCTCGACAATGCGGTGCGGGCTTTCATAAGCGATCAATGTCTCGCGCCGCTCCTTGACGCTTTCGAGCAATTTGCGCCGTTCCGTTTTCTTCTGCGGCAGGAAACCAAGGAAGGTGAAGGCATCGCTTGGCAGAGCAGAAAGTTGCAATCCGGGCAGCAGCGCCGATGCTCCGGGCAGCGCCTCGATGCGGATGCCATGGGCAATGGCCTCGCGCACCACTGCAAAGCCTGGATCAGAAAGCAATGGCGTTCCTGCATCACTTGCCAGTGCGATGGCCTTGCCGCCTTCAACCGCCGCCACAATGTCCTTGGCTACCCGCGCTTCATTGTGATCATGGCAGGGCTTCAGTGAATTGCGGATGCTGTAGCGCTCGAGAAGTTTCACCGTCACCCGTGTGTCTTCGCAATAGATTGCATCGGCTGCTACCAGCACCTCTAGCGCTCTCAGCGTCACGTCCTTGAGATTGCCGATGGGTGTCGGCACCAGATAGAGCGCGGGAGCAAGCGCCTCCACCGTGAAACCCGCCGCGCCGATGTAATAGGTCTTGGTCATGGGTTGAGATTAGCGGCGCGGCCACGCCAATCAATCGGCGAGTTCGGCAATGAGCGCATTGAGGACGCGCCGTCCCGCCGCCGTGGCCCGGAGACGGCCCCCTGATGTTTCGGCAAGGCCCAGGGCCACAAGCGCATCGATGCGGCCCTGTTCAATGGGCTTTCCAGCAAGTTTTCGGTGGCGCGCAAGGTCGATGCCTTCATTGATCCTGAGACCCATCAGCAGCATTTCCCGCGCCTGTGCTGCGGGCGGCACCACCTCGTCCTGCACAAGCCCTTGTCCTTGCGCATCGACCCTTTGCCGCCAGGTTTCGGGATGTTTCTCCATAGCCGTGGCAATCACCTGCTCGTTTTCATGAAGCCGCCCATGGGCGCCGGGGCCTGCGCCCACATATTCGCCATAGCGCCAATAGAGCAGATTGTGGCGGCTCTCCTGTCCCGCCGCCGCATGGTTCGACACCTCATAGGCCGGAAGCCCCGCTTTCTCCGTCAGCTCCTGCGTCAGCTCATAGAGATCGGCGGCAAGGTCCTCCCCCGGCACCTTGAGCTGGCCCGCCGCATAAAGATCGGCATAGCGCGTCTCTGGCTCGATGGTGAGCTGGTAGAGCGACATGTGGCCCTGCTGCTCGGCAAGCGCCCGAGACAGCTCATCCCGCCATTGATCGAGGCTCTGGTTGGGCCGCGCATAGATCATGTCGAAGGAAACGCGCGGAAAAATCTTCGCCGCAAGCCGGAAGGCCGCGAGCGCTTCCTCCGGAGTATGCTGCCGTCCCAGCGCCTTGAGATGGTCTTCATTCAGCGATTGCACCCCAACGGACACGCGATTGACCCCTGCCGCTCGATAGCCCCGGAAGTTTTCTGCCTCCACGCTCGTCGGATTGGCTTCCAGCGTCACTTCCGCATCGGCAGACACATCCCATTCCTTGCCGATGGCATCGAGAACGTGGCCCACGGCTTCTGGCGGCATCAGCGACGGGGTGCCGCCGCCGAAGAAAATGCTGGTGACCGTCCGCCCCGGTGTGCGTTGCGCCAGTGTGGAAAGTTCCCGCGCCAGTGACCCCGCAAATCCCAAGGTATCCACAGGCGTGTGCCGCACATGGCTGTTGAAATCGCAATAAGGGCACTTCGCCTTGCAGAAGGGCCAATGCACATAGATGCCAAAGGCGTTCACAGCAGATCCTTCAGAAGTTTTTCTAGCGCCCGCGCGCGGTGCGAGATCTTGTTCTTCTGTTCATTGGGCATCTGACCGAAGGAAATATCAAAACCTTCCGGCACAAAGACCGGATCATAGCCATGGCCAAAGTGTCCCTTGGGCGGCCAGGACAAATGCCCCGGTGCCTGCCCCACATAGATGCGCTCATGGCCATCGGGCCACAGCACCAGCAATGTGCAATTGAAAGTCGCTCCGCGTTGCTCTGGCGAGACTGCGCCCGCCGCCTGCAATTTTTCTTCAACCGTCCGCATGGCCATCATCCAGTCGCGCGATGGGCCTGCCCAGTCTGCCGTGTAGACGCCGGGAGCGCCGCCCAGCGCATCCACACAAAGCCCCGAATCATCGGCGATGGTGATGAGGTTCGAAGCGTCCATGGCCGCCTTGGCCTTGATCCGTGCATTGCCTTCAAACGTGTTCTCGGTCTCTGCCGGTTCTGCGAGATTGAGTTCCCCAGCGCTGGTGACGTCAACGCCATGGGGCGCCAGGATCTCCCGGAATTCTTCGAGCTTTCCCTTGTTGTGGGTGGCAATGAGAATTTTCTCGCCCCGTAGACTGCGTTCTTCCGTGAAACCCCAGATCGCGCCTTCCGCGAATTCAACCGAATTTCCCGCAGGATCCCGCACATAAAGAGATCTGCCTCCGTCCGGCCAGTCGATGACTCTTTCCACGGCGATTCCACGCTGGGAAAAGTGCCCCTTCCATTGATCAAGTTCGGCGCGCGTGGCCCGGAAGCACACATGGCCCGGTCCCCGGGCGCCATGGGCGGGGGGGCTTTCCGGTCCGCTCTGTTTTTTGGTCACAATGGGGTTGAAGAGCAGCAGCATCTGTTCGCCGCAACGAAAGAAGGCGAAGCGGCCAGGCACCTCCTTCTCTAGCGCAAGGCCGAGTACAGTCCCATAGAACTCCTTCGTTACGGCAAGATCATCCGCATACAGAACAGTTTCGAGGACAGGCCCTGCCCGCATCAGGAAACCGCTTTCCGCTGCAGCTCTACAAGCTCGCCGATACCTTTCTTGGCGAGCGTCATGAGGTCATGCAGCATCGCTTCCGAGAATGGCTCGCCTTCCGCCGTACCTTGGATCTCAACGATACCGCCCTTGCCGGTCATCACAAAATTGGCGTCCGTACCTGCCGAGGAATCTTCCACATAGTCGAGATCGAGCAGCGCCGCGCCGCCATGAACGCCGCAGGAGACGGCCGCCACATGGTCCTTGATCGGCGATGCCGCAAGAAGACCGCGCGTCTTCATCACCTCTATGCAATCATAGAGCGCCACCCATGAGCCGGTGATCGCCGCCGTGCGCGTGCCGCCATCGGCCTGCAGCACATCGCAGTCGAGCGTGATCTGCCGCTCGCCCAGCGCCACAAGATCGACGACAGCCCGCAAGCTGCGGCCGATCAGCCGCTGGATTTCCTGGGTGCGGCCCGATTGCTTTCCTGCCGCCGCCTCGCGCCTGGTGCGGTCGTGAGTGGCGCGCGGCAGCATGCCATATTCGGCAGTGACCCAGCCTTGTCCCTTTCCCTTGAGCCAGGGCGGCAGCTTTTCATCGAGGGAGGCTGTCACCAGCACATGGGTGTCGCCAAACTTGACGAGGCACGAGCCTTCCGCATGCTTGGTAAAGTTCCGCTCGAAACTGACGGCACGGAGTTGGTCGAGCTTACGGCCAGATGGGCGCATGGGGATGTCCTTTTGTGAATTCGGCGTCTTCTAGCGCGCCTGCGGTGCAAAGAGAAACAGCATTAAAACCAAGGAGGGAACGGATTATCTGTCAGATTTAAGCGAGAATTCGATTTGCAAGAATACTCAGGCACGATGCGTGAGTCAGTGGCGAAGGTCCAAGCTTGTTGGCAATAGCAATTTGTGCGAGTTTGAATTTCAATAGGTCAGCCACTTGGTGGACTACGACCGGGTACTTGACTGTCATTCGGCAGGAGGCAGAAATGTCAGGTCGAAAAGATCGATATAAGACCACATACTCCAGTTTCACCTCTGAACTCAGCGCCAGAATCAGAAGCGAGGTCTTTGGTGAGGATATCGGTCAGAACAGCTGGACCACCGCTAAGGAGCAAATCGGGTTTGCCGAGAAATCCGGTTTAAGACCTGGGTCGCATCTGCTTGAGGTTGGATGCGGTTCAGGTGGTCCGGCGCTGTTTCTGGCAAGGACAATTGGGCTCACCATAACCGGCGCAGACATAAATGAAGCTGGCATTATTGCTGCAAACACTGCAGCCGATGCTGCTGGTCTTGCTGATCGTGCCAAATTCATCTGTCTGGATTGCGGCGGAAAATTTCCTTTTGCCAGTGGCTCGTTCGATGCTGTTCAGCTAATCGATGCCATTAACCACATTCCTGACCGAATGGCACTTCTTACCGAACTGCATCGCCTGCTTCGTTCCGGAGGTACATTGCTTTACACCGACCCCGTTGTTGTCACAGGTGCAGTTTCAAGCGAAGAGATCGCGGCGCGCAGTTCTATCGGATTCTTTCTGTTCATGCCTGAAGGTGAGAACGAACGAATGCTGAAACAATGCGGTTTCGAATTTGTCGGGAAGGAAAATGTGACTTCCAACGCTGCGGCAATTTCGGCCGGGTGGATAACGGCTCGCGAAAAGTGGAGGCAACAGCTGATCGAATCCGAAGGTTTGGAAAGCTACAAGGATTCGCTGAGATTCTCTCATGCTGTCCACACCTTATCGAGCAGCGGCAGGCTGTCTCGTTACATGTATCTTGCGCGCAAGCTTTGACAATGCCGTGGGGTAACAACACTACTACCGACAAGCCCGCGACGATTTCAGTTCCCGATTGTCCCTCCCGTCTTCTCCTCCTAAATTATCCCTATGAGCATCATTCCGCCCCACCCCCCGTTTGATGACAAGCAGGCAGGGCTCAGCGCCCTCGACCAGAGGAGCCGCGAGATTTTCAGGAAGCTCGTGGACACCTATCTGGAAACAGGTGAACCCGTGGGCTCCCGCACCATTTCGCGCGTTTTGCCCACATCGCTCTCGCCGGCCTCGGTGCGCAATGTGATGATGGACCTGGAGGAAACGGGCCTCATCCACTCGCCCCACACCTCGGCGGGCCGCGTACCCACCGAACTGGGCCTGCGCTTCTTCGTCGATTCGCTTCTTGAAGTGGGCGCCATCAGCGCTGCCGAGCGGGCTTCTATCGATGCCCAGATCAGGGCCTCCAACCGTCAGCGTAAGATGGAGGATGTACTGGGCGAAGCAACGACATTGCTTTCGGGTCTCTCGCAATGCGCCGGCGTGGTGCTGACGCCAAAGCAGAACCCCAGGCTCAAACATATCGAATTCGTGAATCTCTCACCGGGCCGGGCGCTGGTCATTCTGGTGGGCGAGGATGGCACAGTGGAAAACCGCGTGATCGATGTGCCGCCGGGCCTTCCTGCCGCGGCCTTCCTGCGCGCCACCAACTATTTGTCGTCGCTGGCGCAGGGCCGCACCATCGATGAGGTGCAGCAATTGCTCACCAACGAAGTGACAAACCTGCGCCGCGAGCTGGATGATGTCTCGGCCCGTCTGGTTGAGGATGGTTTGGCCGTGTGGTCGGGGGCCGATGCCAGTGAAGGCCGCTCCCTCATCGTCCGGGGCCAGGCCAACCTCCTCGATAATGCCGGTGCGCTGCAGGACCTGGAACGCATGAGAAAGCTCTTCGAGGACATCGAGAACAAGCGCGACCTCGCAGAACTCATGGGTCTCGCTGAAAAGGCCGATGGCGTGCGCATCTTCATCGGCTCCGAAAACCGCTTGTTCTCGCTCTCAGGCTCATCGCTGGTGGCGGCACCCTTGCGCAATGAGCAGGAGAAGATCGTGGGCGTGCTCGGCATCATCGGCCCCACACGGCTTAACTATGCTCGCATCATTCCCATGGTGGATTATACGGCCAAAGCCGTGGGCCGCCTCCTCTCTTGATTTTTTGGGGCTAACCGCCGATATGCGGGCCAGATTCCACCCCCATTCTGGTTGAGACATGAGTGACATTCCTGAAATGGACAGTGCCAAGCTTGAGGCCGCGGCAGATGAACTTCTGGCCAAGGCCGAAGCCGACACACTGTTGCCTCCTGACGCCGAAGCCCGCGAAGCCGAAATGGCAGCATTGAAGGAAGAGGTGGCGGCCGCCAGGGACCGCCTGCTCCGCTTTGCCGCCGAGGCCGAAAATACCAGGAAGCGCCTTGAGCGCGAAAAAGCCGAAGGCGTGCTCTATGCCGCGTCGAATTTTGCCCGGGATCTCCTGGGCGTGGCTGACTCGCTTTCCCGCGCCCTTGCTGCCGTGCCGCCTGAAGAGCGTGACATCATCGATGATGTGATGAAAAAGTTTCTGGACGGAATCGAATTGACCGAGCGCGAGCTGCTCTCAGTGTTCCAGCGCCACAACATCCGCAAATTGGAAACGGTCGGCCAGAAGTTCGATCCCAATTTCCACCAGGCCATGTTCGAAGTGCCGACCTCGGAAAGGCCGCCCGGCACGGTGATGCAGGAAGTGCAAGCCGGTTATGCCGTGGGCGACCGCTGTTTGCGGCCCGCCCTCGTCGGTGTCGCCAAGGCCGAAGGCTAGGATTCAGCCCAATAGCAATTCCCGTTGCGATCAGGGTTGCGGCTTGCCGAGGGCATTGCCAAGTATGGCGGCCGCGCCTTCCAGTCCTGAGCCGTTGACGACGGTATTCGGCACAAGCTTGCCGACGAGGTTTACAAGTTGAGGTTCCCGTTCAAGCGAGGCGAGAACT
Source organism: Hyphomicrobiales bacterium (assembly GCA_020029455.1). Taxonomy (GTDB): domain Bacteria; phylum Pseudomonadota; class Alphaproteobacteria; order Rhizobiales; family Aestuariivirgaceae; genus Aestuariivirga. The sequence continues at coordinate 228 of JAIBJH010000083.1, read as the reverse complement.
TTCTCCAACGCCTGCAGCATCGCAACCCGGTCCTGGCCCAGCACACTGGCTTGTGCCATTTGGCCCTTTGCAATTTCCTCCAGTTACTGACGCTCGGCGCGGCCCAGCGCCGCCCGCTCTTTTTCACGCTGGCCCGCCACCTGCACGGCAATTTGCGATTCGACGAGCCGCGGCTGTTCGTTGGCGGTCGCGCGCGCCTGTTCGGTTTGGATGCGCTGTTTCTGCGCT
>JAIBJH010000291.1 GCA_020029455.1 Hyphomicrobiales bacterium | reverse complement strand
AAGGCCTGCCGAAGGATCAATCGCTCTTCTGCACCACTACAGCGATGATCCACTATGCCAAGGCGGTGGCCCATGCCGCCACAGGCGAAGTCGCGAAAGCCGAGTCAGAAGCCGAGTTATTCCAGAAGGCGAGGGAGCGCGTGCCGCCTTCGCGCTATCTCTTCAACAACACGGCGCTCGATATTCTCGCAGTTGCCGCAGAGATGATGGCAGGCGAAATCGCCTATCGCAAAAATGATTTCGATGCGGCCTTTGCGCATCTGCGCAGCGCTGTCGAGCTTGATGACAATCTCCCCTATGATGAACCCTGGGGCTGGATGCAGCCGGCGCGCCATGCGCTGGGTGCGCTGCTGCTCGAACAGGGAAAGATCGAAGACGCCGCTGCCGTCTATCGCGCCGATCTCGGGCTTGATCACACGCTGCGCCGTCCTTGTCAGCATCCGGATTCGGTGTGGAGCCTCATCGGTTATCATGAGTGCCTCACCAAGCTTGCCAGCATGGAAGAAGCAAAGCTTATCAAGCAGCGCTTCGACATTGCTTCGGCGCGCGCCGATGTGCCGATCGTTGCTTCCTGCTTCTGCCACCAGCGGGCGCTGAGTTGCTGCGATTGACAACGCCTATCCTCCCCCTCTCACGGGGGAGGGATGTAAGACGCAAGAGGAATTTGCATGCCCTGGAAGACTGATTTCCGCTCCCTCTATTATCTTGGTGCGCCGCCGCCCGTTGATCCGGTTATCAATCCCAAAGAGACGGCGCTTCTCGTCATCGATATCCAGAACACCTATCTCGAGCGTCCCAACCGCGCTTCCTTGAGTCCAGATGAGCAGAAACGTTATGACCTGTGGACGCCCTTCCACGAGCGCATGCGCAACAAAGTCATTCCCAACACAGCGCAGATGCTGGGCTTCGCACGCGCACACGGAATCGAATGCCTCTTTGCCCGCATTGCGTGTCACACCAAGGATGGGCGAGACCGTTCGCTGTCACAGAAGATGCCGGGCTGGAACAATCTCTTGCTGCCCAAAGATAAAGCAGCTTCTCAACTTGTGCACGAGCTTCAGCCTGTCGCTGATGAAATTGTCGTCACGAAAACAACGGACTCGGCGCTCACCGGCACAAATCTCAGGCTCATCCTGCACAATCTTGGCATCAAGACAGTAATCTGTGCCGGAATTTTCACCGATCAGTGCGTCTCATCGACAGTCCGCTCGCTGGCTGACGAGAGCTATCAAGTGATCGTGCTGGAGGACTGCTGCGCCGCAGCAACAGATGAGTTGCACCGCAAGGAGCTGGAGATCATCAACATGATCTATTGCCATGTGATGTCCGCCGCCGAGTTCAAAGGGCTCTTGCCCTTGGCAAAGCAGTGATTCTCGACTTTAGTAGCAGGTGACCGGACTTGGCCAATTCCCCTGAAGAGGAAGGCGAAGTTTGAGGGGATACCAACCAGAGAGGGGAAGCCATCATGGCTAATAGCAGTGCGGCGGGCACTGTCATCGACGTATCGGGTGACAAGTCCGTCCAGAAACTTCAATCCAAGGCCGTCGGTCTCATCGGCGTTTTGTTTCTCGCCGTCACCGGGGCCGCTCCAATGTCCGCCATGCTGGGGAATGTTCCCTTCGCGGCGGGTTACGGCATCGGCATCTACACGCCCGCAGCCTTCCTGCTGGCCACCATCGTTCTCACCATCTTCCCCATCGGCTATGCCGCCATGGCGGCGCGGGTGTCTTCGGTGGGCGGCTTCTACTCGTTCATCTCGCAGGGCATCGGCCGTGAAGTGGGCATGTCGGCGGGCATCACCTCGCTTGCCTGCTATTCCCTGTTCGAAGCTTCGCTCACCGGTCTTTTTGCCTTCTTCGGCAACAAGTGGCTGAGCGATCATCTGGGCATCAACGTGCCCTGGCCCATTCTCGCACTCCTGATGCTTGCCCTGATTGCCGTCCTGTCCTACCGCGATGTCAAGCTGTCGGCGAAAATTCTTGGCGTAGCTCTCATTGCGGAAGTCGCCATTCTGGCGCTCTTCGTCCTGGGCGTGCTGTCTGCGAGCAGCGGTACAAACTTCAATCCCGAGGCGCTGAATGTCTTCAAAGTCTACACGGCTCTGCCGGAGCAGACTGTCGGCACGGTTGCCATTCCGGCCGGTGCCGCGGCTGTCGGCATCTTCATGGCCTTCTGGTCCTGGGTCGGTTTTGAAATGGCTCCCAACTATGCCGAGGAAAGCCGCGATCCCAAGCACATCATCCCGCGCTCGCTCTACATCTCTGTGATTGGGCTCGGCATCTTCTACGTCATCGTTTCGTGGTGCGCCGTTTCGGCCTATCCGACGGAAGGTGACATGGCGGCCAAGGCGTTCTCGGATGGCGTCAACTTCTTCCTGACGCCCATCCAGCAATTCGTCGGCACCTGGGCTTTTGAGCTGATGTTCATCCTCATCCTCACCAGCTCCTTTGCCTGCGGCATGGCTTTCCACAACACCGCCTCGCGCTACATGTATTCGTTGGCGCGTGAAGGTGTCCTGCCGAAAATGATTGCCGAGACCCATGACCATCACAAGAGCCCGCACAAGGCTTCGGTGGTGCAGTCGGTTCTGGCTGCCGTCTGGGTCATCCTCTATGGCCTTGCCTACGGCTTCAACGACCCGTCGGCGCAGGCCTGGCTTGGCGTCTACACGCTGTTTGCGGTGCTGGGCACCGGGCTCCTCTTGGTGCTGCAGGCCATTGTCTCGCTTGCCGTCATCCTGTGGTTCAAGAAGAATGGCGGGGGAAACAACTTCACCACCCTCATTGCTCCGGCCTTTTCGTTCCTGGTGCAAATCTGGCTGGTCTACACGCTGGTTGCCAACCTTGCCACGCTTGGCGGCACCAACGGTTTTGCCCAGAGCATTCCCTATGTGGGCCTCGCCATCATTGTGGTGGGTCTCATCTGGGGCTTTGTACTCAAGTCGACCAACCCTGCGGCCTACCAGAACATCGGCCACATGGTGAACGAGGGCTAAGCAAAACAAGAGCCCTCTCCCGCCCTGTCGGGCACCCTCCCCCATGCTTTGCACGGGGGAGGGCATTTGAGAGGTGGGCCCTCGCCCGTTTGGCGAAGCCAAATGGTAGAGGGTGGCCCTCGACTTGATCGAGGGCCGGGAGAGGGCCGCCTGCTTTCCCAACCTACAAGTGTGAACAGCG
>JAIBJH010000082.1 GCA_020029455.1 Hyphomicrobiales bacterium | reverse complement strand
AAAGCCATCGCGCAATCCATCGAACAGTCAATGAAGCGGCTAAAGCGCTCCCATATCGATATGATCTATCTTCATGTCGGGGACTTTTCGATCGTGCAGGCCCAAGACGTCTTCCAGTGTCTTGAGGATATGCGAGTTACGGGAAAAATTCGCGCATATGGCTGGAGCACAGACTTGGCCGACAGGGCTGAAAGCTTCAGGGACCGGAAGGGATTCCAGTCGGTGCAACTGGCGATGAATGTCTTCGAACCAGCGACTGACGTGCTCGCTGCGACAGAACGTTCGGGCCGCTCCGCCGTGGTCAGGTCTCCACTCGCCATGGGATTGCTCAGCGGAAAGTTCACTGCGTCACAGCAGCTCGATGCGGCAGATGTGCGGGCGCAAAACCTCGCCTGGCTCAAATGGTTTGAGGACGGGCGCGTCGCACCACGTTACGCAAGGCAATTGTCGGAAATAAGAGAACTTCTCATGACCAGTGGCAGAACCTTGGTGCAGGGCGCTCTTGGCTGGATCTGGGCAAAATCGCCGGCAACGATTCCGATTCCGGGCTTCCGCACCGAACAACAGGTGCGCGAACTCGCCGGAGCCATGCAGCACGGGCCGCTCGATCAGGCAATTGTTGCGGAAATCGATGCAAGGCTTGCCTCTGACCAACCATTAGCCGCCACCGGCTAACCCTTCACGGCTCCCATCGTAAGCCCGCGCGAGAGATGGTTCTGGATGAGGATCACCAGCAGCAGCGCCGGGAAAAAGGCGAGGAAGCCGACAAGGGCAATGGCATTGTAGATGATACCGTCCGATCCTCCCGAAAAGTTGGCGAGCGCCACCGAAAGCGGATAAGCGTTCTTTGATGCGATGATCAGCGTGAAAAGATACTCATTCATAGCGAAGATCGCGGCAATCACCGCCGCCGTGATGATGCCCGGCAGGCACATGGGGATGATGATTTCCCAGAGGATGCGAAGATCCGAGGCACCGTCGGTTCGCGCCGCATCCTCGATCTCATGGGGAATATCGATCATGTAACTCCTGATGATCCACACCACGATGGAAAGATTCATCGCCGCATAGACCAGCATCAGCGCCCAGATGGTGTCGAGCATGCGAAGCTGCCCGAAGAGCACGAAAATTGGAATGGCCACAGCCGCCGGCGCCATCATTTTGGTCGAGAGGATGTAAAAGCCGATATCCTCGTTGCCTTTGAACTTGTAGCGGGCGAGCGCATAGGCCGCCGGTACGCCGAGGAGAAGGCAGATGAAAACACTGCCGGAGATGGCGATCATCGAGTTCATGAAATAGTTGCCGATGGGCCATTCGGCCCAGATTTTCGCCCAGGTTTCCGTCGAAATCGTGGGGAAATAAATCGGCACGGGTGCGATGATCTCATTGCGGGGGCGCAGCGCAACGGTGGCGAAATAGATTATTGGCAGCAGGCAAACAGCGCCCCAAATCCACAGAACAACGCGGCTCCAGGGGGAAAATTCGACGCGCCTGCTCATGATTCGGTTCCCGATTTGAAGAAGCGCCGCACAAGGGATTGCGCGAGAATGATGGTGGCAACCAGCACCAGCACGGAAGCCGCGGAGCCAATGCCGTGTTCAAAACTCCGGAACGATGTACGGTAGATGAAGTAACTGAGTGTTTCCGTGGCGCCGCCCGGCGAACCCTGGGTGATGATGTTCACTGCCGCCATGTTGTTGAGCAGATCAATGCCGCGCAGCACCAGTGCGATGGCGATGACGGGACGCATCATCGGCAGTGAAATGTTGAAGAAGATGCTTGACCACGACGCGCCGTCAAGGCGGGCGGCCTCCTCGATCTCCTTGTCCTGGCCCTGCAGTCCCGCCACGAAGATGATGAAGAGGAAGGGCGTCCATTGCCAGACGTCCGTCACAACAAGCACAAAGCGGGCATTGAACACCGTGAACATCCAATCGATGTTGCCGACGTCAAAACCGATGCGGTTGATGAGGTCCGCGATCACACGGCCGTCGTTGAACAAGAGCTTCCAGAGATAAGACACCGCCGAAGGCATGAAGAGCATGGGCAAGGTGTAGACGATGCGCCAGGTGCGGGCCCATGAAGAGCGATAGACCAGCGCCGCCAGGCCCATGGCGATGACACACTCGATTGCCAGCGTGATGGAGCCGAGAAACAGCGTGTTCCAGAGCGCGGTCCAGAAGGCGTTGTCGGTGATCAGCTCTTTGTAGTTCTGCAGGCCCACCCAATCGAGCTTGAACTTTCCGGTGTAGAGCGAACGATAGACCGCATAGATGCCGGGCCACAGCGTGATCGACAGAAGATAGACGACCGCCGGCGCTACCATGAGATAGGGAAACGCCTTGCGCATGAAAGGCGAGCGGCGGCGGATGGGAAGGGTGGCGGTGGTCATTGTCTCAGGCAATCCCCCTCCCCCTTGTGGGGAGGGTTGGGGTGGGGGTCTGGGATCGTTTCAAGCAACGTAACTGAATTTATCAATTGGCAGAAGCCGACGCGACCCCCACCCTTGATCCCTCCCCACAAGGGGGAGGGAAACTCTGTAAAAAATGGCCGGGGTTTCCCCCGGCCAGAGTTCACTCAGGGAGAGTTAAAACGGTGCCGCCTTGCCCTTGCCCATCCAGAAGCCGGGCTCGGTAGCGGCGTAGTTCATTGGATCGGCGCCCTTGTAGAAGCCGTTCTTTTCCATGATGGCTTTGACCTTGCCGACGGCCTCGTCGAGGGCAGCCTTGGGCTCCATTTCGCCCACAACAACCTTGTTGATGAGGAAACCGATCTCCTGATCGATCTGGAAACCCTGCGGCAGTCGTGGAGCGCACCAGGCATAATCGAGCGCATCGCCCCAGACCTTTGCTGGCTGCGAGACAGACTGCAGCTTGGCATTGGTCAGTACCGAGCGATAGCCGGGGGCCACGCCATTGGCGTTGGCTTCGTTGATGGCCATGATGGATGCCGTGGTCAGATAGGCCAGCATCAGGAAGGCGGCTTCCGGCTCCGGCGAGGTCACGGCCACGCAGGAGGTGGAACCGGCGATGTTGGGTGGCGCATAGGCGCCACCGGCCACACGCGGCTCGTAGATCGTGAGCACGTCGTCGCCAACCTTCGACTGGTCGGCGCGAGTGGCTTGCGTGCCTGAATCCTGCCAGGAGATGTTGCAGGCGATCTGGCCACCGAGCCAGGCGGCACGGTTGGTCGGCCAGTCGGCGGCGGCAACGCCTTCGATAGCATGCTTGGAGAGGGCCACGATGGTCTCGAGGCCTTTCACGCCCGCATCGCTGTTGAAGATGGGCTCCCACTTGTCGTTGAAGAGCTGCAGGCCATACTGGGCGGCGATGTGCTGCCAGGTATAGGTGGCCCAGAAGCCGCGGCCGCACATCATGCCGATGCCGTTGACGCCCTTCTCCACCTTGTTCAGTTCCGGCGCGATGCGGATCATGTCGTCATAGCTCGGAATGGAGGTCACGCGGTCAGCATCGATGCCGATCTTCTTGAAGATCGACGGACGGATGTGAACCTGCTGGATGTCGCAATCGAAGGGAATGCCGAGCACGCCCTTGTCGGCCCAGTGGCCGTAGTTCCTCTGATAGGTTTCGTAGAAGTCGTCGAAGGGGAGCTTCCACTTGGCGATGTATTCATCGAGCGGCTTGAGGAAGCCTTGCGCGCCGAAGTCACCGAGCCAGGGCGAAAAGAACTGGATGGCATCGAAGCCGGCGTTGCCGGAGAGGAACTCCGCCACGACCTTGTCGTACATGGAGTCATCGGGGATGGCGACGAGATCGATCTTGATGCCGGAGAGATCGGCGAAGGGCTGGGTCTGGTCTTGCGCGGATTCACGGTCAGCGGCGCCGATGGCAAAGCGCACGGTCTTGCCGGCATGTTCCTTGCGGACTGCTTCCCAATCGACGGTGCGGATCCAGTCCTTCCCGGGATCCCAAAGCTCGTCATTGTCACCCAGTTTATATTGCTCGCGGTATTCCTTCTTCACCATGTTGCCGACATTGATCTTGGCCAAGACATCAGCCGGGTTCGGCATGTCGGCGAAGGCCGTGTTGATGTTGAACAGGTTGACTCCGGTGACGCCAAGCGCGGCACCTGTGGCCGCGGTGGTCTTGAGCAGAGACCGGCGGGTCAGGAGACCCGATTTCCTGATAGTCATTCGTTTCCTCCGTTGGTTTGGCCTGAATTGCAGTTCCATCGCCTTATGGATGGCCAGCCATGGCGAAGGGTTTTCGGCTCGGTTGCGCGAACGAAAAGGGGGAAACCAAGAAAGATTGAGCCTGAATCAGGCGTCACGTCAGTCCTCCCAGCCGGCCTTTGCGGCCGGTCATTTCTTGTCTGGCAATTAGACTACATTATGTATTTCAAGAATGCAAATGTTTCGTTTTAACTTTTCCGCTGTTTTGGGGTTTTCGCGCCACTCGGCCATTGGAAAGCCGCTGCGGGAGCGATAATGCGCTCTACAACCGAAGGATTTGCGGGCATGTCAAAAACACCACTTCTGGACCAGGTGAAACTGCCAGAGGATTTGCGGCTCCTGCCGGAAGCGGAACTGCCGCAGCTCGCCAAGGAACTGCGCGATGAACTGGTGGACCAGGTTTCGCACACCGGCGGCCATCTGGGGGCCGGGCTTGGCGTCGTCGAACTTACCATCGCACTCCACCATGTGTTCAACACGCCTGAGGACCGGCTGATTTGGGATGTGGGCCATCAGGCTTATCCGCACAAACTTCTCACTGGACGGCGCGAGAAATTTCACACGCTGCGCCAGGATGGCGGCCTTTCAGGTTTCACGCGGCGCGCCGAGAGCATCTATGATCCCTTTGGCGCAGCCCATTCCTCGACGTCGATTTCCGCTGGCCTCGGCATGGCGGTGGCGCGGGACCTTTCCGGCGGTACCCGCAATGTGATTGCCGTCATCGGTGACGGTGCCTTGTCGGCGGGCATGGCCTTCGAGGCGCTTAACAATGCCGGTGCCATGAAATCGCGGCTCATCGTCATCCTCAACGACAATGACATGTCGATTGCAAGGCCCGTCGGCGCGCTCAGCGGCTATCTTGCCAAGCTCGCCACCGGCAAGACCTATCAGGACGCGCGCGATGTTGCGAAACGCATCTCGGCAAAATTCGGCCAACGCATTGACCGCACCATCACGCGCGCGGTGGAACATGCGCGGGGCTTTGTTACCGGCGGCACTCTGTTCGAGGAATTGGGCTTCTTTCACATCGGGCCTATCGACGGCCATGACTTCAATCATCTGCTGCCGGTGTTGCGCAATGTGCGCGACAACACCTCAGGGCCGGTGCTGATCCATGTGCGCACCCAGAAGGGCAAGGGGTATGCGCCTGCCGAGGCCGCCGCCGACAAGTACCACGGTGTCAACAAGTTCAATGTTATCACCGGGGCGCAGGCGAAGCCCCAATCCAATGCGCCGAGCTATACGCGCGTCTTCGCTGACGCGCTGGTGCAGGAGGCGGCGCTTGATGAAAAGATCGTCGGCATTACCGCCGCCATGCCATCCGGCACCGGCATGGATTTGCTCGCCAAGGCATTCCCGGCGAGGGTTTTCGATGTGGGCATTGCCGAGCAGCATGCCGTCACTTTTGCCGCAGGATTGGCGAGCGAGGGCTACAAGCCTTTCGTTGCGATCTATTCCACCTTCCTGCAGCGCGCCTATGACCAGGTGGTGCATGATGTGGCGTTGCAAAAGCTCCCGGTGCGCTTTGCCATTGACCGGGCGGGATTTGTCGGCGCTGACGGGCCCACCCATTGCGGGGCTTTTGATGTCACCTATCTCGCAACGCTTCCCAACATGGTGGTGGCGGCAGCAGCAGATGAAGCAGAACTCAAGCACATGGTGCGAACGGCTGCGGCATATGATGAGGGGCCTATCAGCTTGCGCTATCCGCGCGGCGATGGTGTGGGCACCGACATGCCGGAGCGCGGCGAGGTCCTTACTATCGGCAAGGGGCGCGTCATCAAGGAAGGCTCGCGCATCGCCATCCTCTCCTTCGGCACACGGCTTGCCGCTGCCTTGCAGGCCGCGCAAATCTTGGATGGTCACGGCTTTACAACTACTGTGGCGGATGCGCGCTTTGCCAAGCCGCTTGATGAAGGGCTGATCGGTCAACTGGCGCGGCACCATGATCTGCTGCTCACGGTGGAGGAGGGTGCTGCCGGAGGCTTTGCCGCCCATGTGATGCAGTTCCTTGCTCTGTCCGGACTCCTGGACAATGGCCTCAAATTCCGGCCACTTGTGATGCCCGACGCCTTTCTGGAGCAAGCGAGCCCGGAGGCCCTCATCAAGCGGGCGGGACTTGACGCTGATGGCATCGTGCGCTCGGCCCTCGCGGCCATTTCAGCCTCTGGCTTGCCAGCACAGGTGCGCGCGTGACATACCTTGCGGCAGTTTGAGAGCCAGGGCGACGGGGCATAATGGCCAACAAAAGCACAGTTCTACCTGCCGAGATGGAGGCACCGGAGCGGGGCGCTGGCCGCATCGCACGAAACCGCATGCGCATTGCCTGGATGTATTATGTGGAAGGCCTCACGCAGAACGAAATCGCCGAAAGGCTTGGCATCGGGCGCGTCACCGTCGTCCGTAACATCAATGAGGCCTTGAAGCAGCGCGAGGTCAAGATCTGGATTACCGGCAGCGTTGCCGAATGTATCGATCTCGAAAAGCAGCTCAAGGAAGCCTTTGGCTTTATCGATGCCGTGGTGGTGCCCGAACCATCTGCCGAAGCAAATATCGGCAAGGTGATCGGTAATGCGGCCGGCCTCTATGTGAGCAGCCAGTTGCATGACAACATGCGGCTTGGCGTGGGTTGGGGCGCTACCCTTTACGGTTCGCTGCAGACGCTTACCCATGCCGAAATGCAGGGCGTGGAAGTCATATCTCTCCTCGGCGGCATCGTCGAGGCACGGCGCTTCAACCCGGCGGAGTTTGCCTGGCAGTTTGCCAATGCGGTGGGGGCCGACTGCTTCCTGCTTGCGGCGCCGGCCATTGTGGACTCTGCCAACACCAAGCGGGCGCTTATTGAAAAATGCGGCCTCGACAAGGTATTGCAGCGAGCCGAAGGCATGGACATGGCGCTGCTCAGCGTCGGCAACATGTCGGCCACCTCGACATCGTTCCGCTTCGGCTTCTTCAGCGAGGAGGACAGGCAATCGCTGATGAAGGCGGGTGCGGTCGGGGATATGCTGTTCAATTTCTACGATGCGAACGGAAAGCTCATCAAGCATTCCATTAATGACCGCGTTGTTTCCATGCCAATCGACAAGATCCGGAAAGTTCCACGGCGCGTGATGATCTCCGGCGGCAATGAAAAGCTTGACGCGCTCTTGGGCGCCATCAAGCTCATGGACTGCAATGTGCTGATCACCAATGAGGATACGGCGCGCAATCTGATCGCCCGCGCCAGGAGGGGCCACTAGCGTGGCAGCTTCCGGGCTTGAAAGCTCCGTTGGCGCACAGGTGAGTTGCAGCAAGACAGTGGCCGAAAGCGATGTCTTGCTCTTTGCCGGGATCACAGGAGATTTTTCGCCGAACCACATCGACGAAGCGGCCATGGCAAAGACCGCCTATGGCGGAAGGATCGCCCACGGGGCGCTGCTGGTGGGCTACATGTCGCGGGCCTCGACGCTGATCGGTGATAGATGCCCGGAACTCATGGCCACGCATTATCCGGTGTCATCGGGCTACGACCGTGTTCGATTCCTCAAGGGAGTGCGGATTGGGGACACGGTGACGATCAACTATGTGATTGCAAGCACCGACACAGCGAAATCGCGTACGATTGCCAATGTCGAAATGAAAAATCAAAGCGGCGAACTGGTGGCTGCGGCAACCCACATCATGACCTGGATCGCTCGCACATGATGTTTGCGGGCCTTGATGCCACGACCCTGGCCGAGATCGCCGCACTGCTTGTGGTGGCGGGCGCAGTCACCGGCGTGCTGGCGGGACTCTTTGGAGTTGGCGGCGGCACCATTACGGTGCCAATCCTATTTTATGTCTTCGGGCTTTTCGGATTGCATGAAGATGTGGCGATGCCGCTGGCTGTCGGCACTTCGCTGGCCATCATCATCCCGACCTCGATCAAGTCGGCGCGCGGGCACTATGCCAGGGGTGCAGTCGATATGGCATTGGTCAGGAGTTGGGCTGTTCCCATCATCATCGGCGTGGTGATGGGCGCCGTCATTGCGCGCTTTGCGGATGCCTGGGTGTTTCAGATTGTGTTCGTGGCCGTTGCATCCAGCAATGCCATCAAGCTGTTGTTCGGCGGAGACAGGTGGCGCATTGCAGAAAAGATGCCATCGGGACCACTGTCGATATTTTATGGTTGGCTGGTGGGATTGGCGTCATCCCTCATGGGCATCGGCGGCGGGGCCATCGCCAATCTCATCTTCACCTTGCACAGCAAGCCCATCCACAATGCAGTCGCCACATCGGCTGCGCTTGGCGTCTTGATCTCCATTCCCGGTGCTGCAGGTTATGTGCTGGCGGGCTGGGGCAAGGCTGGGCTATCCGCCGATGCCATCGGCTTTGTATCTCTCATCGGCTTTGCGCTGATGGTGCCTACGACGTTGCTCACCACCGGGTTTGGCGTCAGGCTTGCGCACAGTCTGACCAAACGGCAGCTGGAAGTGGCTTTCGGTCTTTATCTTGCCGCCGTGAGTTTGCGCTTTATCCTGCGGCTTGCAGGCATTCTCTAGGCGTTGATAGCGCAAGCGCCGCGCAGGGCCTTGATCTCGGCGGCGTGATCGCCCTTGAAGATGGCATTGCCGGCGACAAGCACATTGGCGCCGGCCTTGACTGCAATTGGCGCGGTATCTTTCGTAATGCCGCCATCCACCTCAATGTCGATGTCGCGGCCTGCCACCAGCGCTTTCACCTGCCTGATCTTCTCAGCCATCGCTGGAATGAAGCTCTGCCCGCCAAAGCCCGGGTTGACGGTCATCACCAGGATAAGGTCCAAGCGGTCGATCACCTGTTCGATTGCCGAAACAGGCGTTGCCGGATTGAGCGCAACACCCGTCTTCTTGCCGAGGGCGCGGATCGCCTGCAGCGATCGGTCAAGATGGGGGCCTGCCTCGGCATGGACGGTGATGCGGTCGGCGCCTGCGGCGGCAAAGGCCGACAGATAGGGATCGGCAGGCGCGATCATCAGATGGACGTCAAAGGGCATTTTCGTTTTGGGGCGCAGCGACTGCATGATGGGCGTGCCGAAGGAGATGTTGGGCACGAAATGACCGTCCATCACATCGATATGGACCCAATCCGCCTTGCCCTTTTCGATGGCAACCACCTCCTCGCCCAGCCTCGAAAAATCGGCGGCCAGGATCGAAGGGGCGATGATGAGCGGGCGCTGTTTCATGGCCCGCGCTTGTGCATCAGGGAGAAGCGGCAATCAAGGGGCGGAGGTGCAGCTTCGATGTAAAAACCTATATCTTGAAAATAGTCCTTGACACCGCGCGGTGAAAATGCTACTTCTCGCTACATTCCAGAAGTGGGTAAGCACTCCCACACCTCCTTCTCCCAGCAATAGTCTTGAGCCGACCATGAAGACGACGTGGGAGAGAAATCGTGGGGAGTGACCTTCTGGCAGACCGACACCGCCTTCACAAAACCTGTTCTGCAAAACAAGGAGAAATCATCTACACCAGAAAAGCTAAGACCGACTCGCGGCCTAAGCCTCTATGCAGGCAGCGATTGTCTTCTACTCTATTGAGAAGCATTATCTTGCGATGCCTTCAAAGGAAGACGTGGATTTTGGTCGCACTGCAAAGGACTACGCCCGTCATCGCGCCGGCTTTCCTGAGAGCTTCTTCACACGTCTTTCGAGTGAAGATTTTCTGAAGAGTGTTGCCACCGCCCTTGATATCGGAACGGGAACTGGAACCGTTGCGCGGGGGCTGGCTCTCAAAGGGCTTGATGTCACAGGTGTGGACCCGGCACAGCCGTTGCTTGATACAGCTGCCGATC
>JAIBJH010000290.1 GCA_020029455.1 Hyphomicrobiales bacterium | reverse complement strand
CTCCTTCTGGGTGAGGGGCGCGCGCGTCATCGCCAGCGCATCGGCAGGAACATCGGTTGTGATCACGCTGCCCGCAGCGATGTTCGCGCCATCACCAACGGAAACAGGCGCTACAAGCGCCGTGTTCGATCCCACGAAGACATTCTCGCCGATCTTGGTGACGTGCTTTTCAAAGCCATCGTAGTTGCAAGTGATGGTGCCCGCGCCGATGTTGGAGCCCGCGCCCACTTCAGCATCGCCGATGTAGGTGAGATGGTTCACCTTAGCGCCCTTGCCGAGTTTCGCCTTCTTTATCTCAACATAGTTGCCAACATGGGCGTTCTCTCCAATCTCCGCGCCGGGGCGCAGCCGCGCGAACGGCCCCACCCGCGCACCCTTGCCGATAGTCGCGCCCTCGATGTGGCTATGCGCGAGGATTTCAACACTGTCGCCAATCGTGACACCAGGCCCAAACACAACGCCGGGTTCGATCACCACATCCTTGCCGATCTTCGTATCGGCGCAGAGATGCACTGACCGCGGATCAAGGAGCGTCGCACCATTCAGCATGGCATCGATGCGCAGGCGCTTCTGGAAGACGCCTTCCACATGGGCAAGCTGCACCCGGTCATTGACGCCGGCAACGTCTTCTTCCGGACAGGTCGCCAGCGCCACCTTGTGGCCGGCCTTGACCATCAGTTCCACGACGTCCGTAAGGTAAAGTTCTCCTTGCGCATTCGCAGGTCTCAGCTTGTGCAACATGGGCCACAGGTGTTTTGCGGTGATCGCGACGATGCCGGAATTGCATAACGTGATCTTGCGCTCCTTGGCGCTGGCATCCTTCTGCTCGCGAATGGCCCTGATGTTCTTGCCGCGCATCAGCAGGCGGCCGTAACCCGTTGGATCAGCGGCCGCAAAACCCAGCACCGCCATGGGGTGGGCCTTGCCAAGTTTCGCCAGCAGATTTTCGAGCGCGGCAGCCTTCACAAGCGGCGCATCACCGTAGAGGACGAGTACATCGCCCTTAAAGCCTTGCAGCGCCTGTTCCGCCATCAACACGGCATGGCCGGTGCCCTTGCGCTCGGGCTGTTCGGCAAACAGGCAACCGGGCATAATTTTCGCGGCTTCGGTTTTCGCGGGCTCATGGGCGGCTCCCGGGCCATGCACCACGACGACATGGCGCGGCGAAAGCGGCTTTACGGCATGCAGCACATGGGCGAGCAGCGTGCGCCCGGCGGCCTTGTGCAGCACCTTGGGCAGGCTGGACTTCATGCGGGTTCCCATGCCCGCTGCCAGCACGACTACCGCCAATTCAGACATGGTCTCCGCCGTCCCTCGTGTTCCGACTCGTATGCGTGGCCGTTCCCATAGCAAACTTCGTTGATTAGGGCTTTAATTGAGGCAATTTATGGCTACCATACGCTGTAATTGCCCGGCCGGCAGGCCATGGAATTCCCTGCCGAGACAAAGTGTTGGCAAAAGCCCTTAACCGCGTTTCTAGTGGCCTACAGCGCGTGTTCGGCAGACGCCTGCCCTTGACCCTCCTCCCCCTCGCCCCTATTAGGGCCGCACTTGGTGGGGCCCGTAGCTCAGTGGTAGAGCATCTGACTTTTAATCAGAGGGTCACTGGTTCGATCCCAGTCGGGCTCACCAAATAAACGCGGACACAATTGGCGTCAATCAGTTACCTACTTCCGGCAATTTTATCACCCCAGGTTCCACCGTTCCAGTATTGTCGGGCTGCGTTTTATAAACCTGGTTTGGCTCGGCATACTTGACACCGGGAGTTGCCTCGAATGCACTCTCGATCTGAACGAGCGTTTCTGGATAGGGCACTTCCACCACCAGCAATTTTCCGCCCACCAAGCGGTCTATTACAGTGCTGCCCAAACGTTTGACGATCTCATCTATCGCAGCATCCGAAAGATTGTCGTCGAATTGCACCAGAAGCTGGTTTGTGATTGGCGGGTTTGTCTGACTGACCATTTGGGCCTTCATGCAAATGTCATTCACCGGGCCGTCTTTCACAGGGCCAATGCCGCCTGGGGAAAGCGTCAATGCAGACTGGATCGCAAGCACAAGTCCGAGATTTGCCATAGAACTCACTCCCATTTTATAGGGCGGTCAACATATCATGTGGCTTCTCCAGTTTCACATTACAAGATGCGAATTGTGATCCAGCATTGAAGTTTTAGAGCCGGCCGGGGCACTGCCATACCGGACAGTGCCCCAACCATTTGATATTACTGTGCCTCGGTTGTGCTGTTGCCAAGGCTGTCTGTATTCAGCATTTCATTGCGTATACTTGCAGATGGATCAGCCTCTGTGGCGTCTACGGCGGCAACGCTAGGCACGATCTTCAGTTTACCGCCCATGGAACAGGGAAAAGCCCTCACTGTCAGAGCGCCGGAATCAAACTGGACAGTGGCCCCGCTGACCCAAAACTTCCAGAAGACCTTGTGGTCTCCCGCAGGCAGTGACATTGCGAAGCTCGACGAAACGGAACGGCTGTCATTCTCCTTGACGAAGGTGCCGCGCCGGTAGGAACCCGTCCACATGGTGCTTGGCGGCTCCAGACTGTAGACACCGGTCCGGAAGACCGTGTCTCCGCTGCCGCCAATGCGCCGCGCCGATCCGTTGACACCGATGTCGATTATCATTGGCGCCGGCAAAGTGAAGCTTACTGAAAGCAAATTTGTGTTGCTATCCACGCGGCGGTTGTCGGACCAGAAGAACTCCTCATAGGCAATTCTGGCCGGCTGATCACCGCATTTCGGAGGCGCGCGCACAATTGCTGCAGCAAGATTGAGACGTCCTCCAGTTACACTGAGGCCATTGAGCGCCGGAATGATATCGACCGTATCCATCAAACGCTTTTTAAGATTGACGGCGTTGAGTGCCGGGTCGCTAGCCAATACCAGCGCCGCAGCACCGGCTACGTGAGGGGTTGCCATCGATGTCCCGTTGAAGGAAGCGAAGTCGCCGCCGGGAATTGTCGACAGGATGCCCACCCCCGGAGCACCAAGATCAACCGAGGTTTTTCCAAAATGCGAAAAGCCGGCTTTGTTGTCATTCTGGTCCGTCGCCATCACGGACAGAACATTTGGAACAGTATAGCTGGACGGATATGATGGATTCGCATCATTATCAGTGCCGGGATTGGAGTTGCTGGCCGCCGCCACGAACAAGATGTCGGCATCATTAGCTCTTTTG
>JAIBJH010000081.1 GCA_020029455.1 Hyphomicrobiales bacterium | reverse complement strand
TACCGCCTCCCCGGCTCGAACGGGGGACCCCCAGATCCACAATCTGGTGCTCTAACCAACTGAGCTAAGGCGGCACATCTTGGGTGGCGTTTGCCACGCGCGGCCTTTCCCTAATCCATTGCGCCAGCCAGTGCAATAATGACGAATGCTGCCGCACATCTTCGCTGATTTCCCAGATATTGCACGCGCGCGCTTTCCGGTCACGTGGGCCTGACCGAATAGAATTCGCGCCAGACCAATAAGTTGGAGCAAGTTCGCTTCGCGGGCCTTCGGTTCTTATTCGGCCAAGTCTGCAACTTGGCCGGAATTTGCTCCAAGAACGCCATCTTTCTCCAACAACATGCGGTTAACGAAGGGTGGACGGGGCCCAACCTGTCGACTAGCTTGAGCTTTGGGGGGCCGGCAGCGGATGTGTGGTCTTCCAAATTTGAGTGCCCAATAAGAAATAAGAATATTCGATGTCTGCAGCGACAAAGCCGACCCTGGATGACCTGCGCCATGTTCCAGAGCCTGTCTGGCTATGGGACGCCGAGCGCCGCCGCATCGTCTGGGCAAATGATCCGGGCCTCAAGGCCTTTGGATGCGCCTCCCTTTATGAGATTGTCGACCGGCCCTTTGACCACCGCGAGCCAGGCGTGGAACGCCTCGCCGGTTTGGCCGCGGACCTGAGTTGGGGCCAGCACAGGAAAGTGTTGCTGCACCTGCCGTCCACAGGCCGGGAATCTCCCTATTCGTGCGATGTTTTTGTCCATGCCCTGGCCGATGGCCGCGCTGGCCTTCTCACCGTTGCCCGTGCCGGTTCGCCGGAACCTCGATTGCAGGAGGCACCGCGTCCACAACAGCCGCATCCTGGTGATGCCGGGCTGGCCTCAAGGGCCGATGCCTTCGCCGCATTAAAACGCTCTCTGTCCGACAATTTGCGTGGCGAGCCGGCAGCCAGAGCTACCGCCACTCCGCCAGCGGAAGCCAATGCAGCACCACCCTGGCCCATCCGTCATACGCTTGAGCAGGCCCCCTTCGGCATTATCGTGTGCCGTAGTGGCCGGGCGCTTTTTGCAACGCCCCGAGCTGCCGAACTTGTGGGCCATTCCGGCGCAGCGGCCATCGTTGGCGATGCAAACCTCTTGGCTGACCTTCATTCGGTTCCCACCGGCGCCAGTTTGCTGGTGGAGTTCCAGAAACCGGACATTTCCCCTGTCCTTGTTTCGCGCCATCCTCTGCCCTGGCACAATGGCCCGGCTGAACAATTTTCCCTGAGGGCCCTTGCCGTCTCTTCCCCGAACGGCGTGAGCGCAACAGAACAAGCCTCACCACCGCCTGTTGCAAAGGAAGAAGTACGCATAGCTGAACCGGCCGCGGGTAAGCGCGGTCAAAAATCGATAAAACCGCAGGGTGGAACTGCAGAAACAATACCGCCTGCCACCACCCCGGCGGACGTGATTGCCCTTGATGAATTGAAGGCCATCCTTGACGTTGCCTCGGACGGCATTGTCACCCTTGGCAAGGATGGCGAGATCCTGACTCTCAGCGCCGCCGCCGAAGCGATCTTCGGCATGGCAACGCCGGCGGCGGCCGGAAAGCCACTGTCACACTTGCTGCACCCGGAAAGCAGGCGCCCCTTCCAGGACTATCTCAAGGGCCTCAAGGATGCGGGCCTTGCAACAGTATTCAATGATGGGCGGGAAATGCTCGCCATCAATGCCCAAGGCGGCGAGGTGCCGCTCTTCATGACCATCGGCAAGCTGCAGTCACTGAATTCCAAGGCTCGTTTCTGCGCCGTCGTGCGCGATCTCACCTCATGGAAGCGGACGGAAAATGAACTGGTTGAGGCTCGCGACCGCGCCGTGGAATCGAACCGCCAGAAATCGGATTTCCTTGCGCACATCAGCCACGAGTTGCGCACGCCTCTCAATGCCATTCTGGGATTTTCCGATGTCATGCGCACCCAACGCTTTGGGCACGTCGGCAATGAAAAATATCTCGCCTATGCCAATGATATCCATGCCAGCGGCAGCCATCTCCTTTCTATCGTCAGCGATCTCCTCGATCTCTCCAAGGTCGAAGCCGGAAAGCTCGAGCTTGATTTCATGGCCGTGGGCCTGGAAGAAGTGGCGGACTATGCCCTCAATCTTCTGAAAGATGAGGCCGGTGCAGCAGGCGTGATCCTACGCAAATCCTTGCCCGCAAACCTGCCGCGCGTGGTGGGCGACCAGAAAACCTTGCGTCAGGTCATGATCAATCTTCTCTCCAACGGCATTAAATATTCCAATGCAGGCGGTGAAGTGCTCATCTCTGCAGTGATGGCCGAAAAGGGTGCACTGACATTGAGGATCAAGGACACAGGCATCGGCATGTCGGAAGCGGAAGTCGAGGAAGTGCTGAAGCCCTATGGGCGGATCGAAAATGCCACACGCCAGCGGCAAGGCACCGGGCTGGGCCTGCCGCTGACCAGATCTCTGGTCGAAGCCAACCGCGCCAAGTTCTCGATCAGCTCCAAGTCCGGTGAGGGCACTCTGGTCGAAATTCTGTTTCCCGGGCCGCGCGTACTGGCGGAATAGGCTTATCCATGACACTGCGCAGCGAGGATGCTCCCTTGTCCGGCGGTGAAAGCTGGAAGGAAAAAACACCGTCGTCGCTCTGGGCCGCCTGCGCGGTTGCCGTGCCCATGGCGCTTCCCATCACCACAATCGTCGTGCTTGCGCTCGCGGCAGGTCCCGGCAGCTGGCGGAATGCCTTTGCCGGCACGCTCTGGCCTCTCACGGTCAACACGCTGCTCCTCTGCTTCGGCACGGCCCTGCTCTCGCTCATCTTCGGCGTCATCTCTTCTTGGCTCATCAGCTTCTATTATTTTCCGCTGCGCAAGCCGCTCACTTGGCTCGCCTTCCTGCCCATCGCCATGCCGGGCTACATCATCTCCTATCTCTACGTCGATTTCTTCAACTATGCAGGGCCGCTGCAGAGCTGGCTGCGCAGCCTCTTTGGCTGGAACAGTCCTAGCGACTACTTTTTCCCCGAAGTGAGGTCGCTTCCCGCCGCCATGCTGATCATGAGCTTTGTTCTCTACCCTTATGTCTATCTTGCCGGCAGGGCGGCCTTTGCCCGCCAGCCCGTCAACCAGATTTTCGTGGCCCGCACCATGGGCCATCGCCCATGGACCATTTTCCTTAATGTGGTGCTGCCGCAGGCGCGGCCCGCGATTGCCGCGGGCCTCGTGCTGGTGATGATGGAATGCCTCAATGACGTGGGCGCCATGAGCTTCTTCGGCGTCAGGACCTATGCCATTGCCATCTTCTCCACCTGGCTCGACCAAGGGAGCCTCGGCGGTGCGGCGGCCCTTGCCCTCATCATGATCGCCGCCGCCATGTTGCTGGTCATTATCGAGAGATGGGCCAGGGCCCATGACAGGCTGCCACGCACCCAGCAACCTGATTCAAACTACCCCCGCGAGCCGCTCCCGGGGCTAAAGGGCTGGCTTGCAACGGCGGTCGTGAGCCTTCCTGTCTTCCTCGGATTCGTCCTGCCGCTGATCCTGCTGCTCGGCCATGGTTTCCGCCGTTTTGGGGACGCGTCCTGGGGCAAGTTCCTCGGCGCCGCCTGGAATTCGGCATTTCTTGCGCTGGCCTCTGCCGCAATTGCCGTGCTGCTGGCGCTGACGATTGCCTATGCCAAGAGGCGCGCCCAATCACCTCCATTGGAGGTCGCCACTTTTCTTGCCAATACGGGTTATGCCATCCCCGGCACTGTTCTCGCCATTGGCATCATCGTGCCTTTCGGCATCGCTGATCATTTTCTCAACAGACTCTCGCAAAACATGTTCGGCGTGAGACCGGGTCTGCTGCTTTCGGGAACAATCATGGCCCTGCTCTTTGCCTATGTCGCACGCTTCCTCATCGCGGCAACGGGCATGCTTGAAGCGGGATATGAGCGCATCCCGCAGTCGATTGACAGCGCAGCGCGCACCCTCGGACATTCTCCCATCGCGACGCTTTTCGCGGTCCACGTGCCGATGCTGAAGCCTGCCTTTATTGCCGCGGCGCTTCTGGTGTTCGTTGATGCCATGAAAGAACTGCCCGCCACGCTGCTGCTGCGGCCCTTCAACTTCGAAACCCTTGCAACGGAGGTCTTCACCTATGCATCGCTCGGCCAGATTGAAGAGGCCGCACTTCCCGCCCTCATCATTGTTGGGGCCGGTCTTATCCCTGTTATTGTGCTAATGCGCGGCTTTCGCCAGGCAAGGCTGCAGTTTCCAACAACGCCATGAAAGCGCCGCAATAACAATGGCATGGAACATCTCATGACTCGTTGGACAAGGCATTCTGCCATCTGGGGTCTCTGCGGCGTGGCGCTCGTGCTTGCAGGGCTCTGGCTTGTCCTTTTGCCATCACGGCTCGCCTCCTCACTGGCCAGCACGCTGGAAACCAGTACCGGCCTTGGCATGGCGGTTGCGGGCTCGGCCTCGCTTGCGTTGGACGATGGTCTCAAGATTCGCTTCACGAACCTGCGCCTTGCCGATGCCAAGGCTTCGGGCGGACTCAAGGTCGAACTGAGAGAAGTATTGGTGCCGCTGTCGCCAAACGACATCCTGGGCGGACCGAAAATCCCACGCAGCGCACGTATCGACGGTGCCGCCATCGACCTCGATCTTGGTGCACCACTCAATCTCTCGCCTGCGCCGGGCAAGACAAGCCTGCCGGAGACCGCTGAGGAGGATCAGTCGAGATACAGGATCAACTTCAGCAACAGCACATTCAATCTGCGTGACTCAAAGTCCGGCTTCGCGCTGGCATTGGCCGACGCCAATGGTGTCATGGAGTCGAGTGCCGCAAGACCCTTCCTTCTGCACACGTCCGGCTTCCTCAACGGCGTCTACACGACCCTTCACGTCGAGGCCGACAGTGCAGCAAGAATTTTTGAAGGCGGATCACCCGCCGACATCGTCCTCTCCTCCGATAGCGGCGAACTGCGTTTTTCCGGCAGGATGGGTTGGAACGCCGCATCGCTCCTTGCGCTGGATGGCCGGTTGTCGGCCGCGAGCAGGAGAACCGACAGTCTTCTGGCATGGCTTGGCCTGCCATCGGCACTTGCCCCTGCATCGGCGATTGAGCTTGAGAGCTCGTTCTCCGCGGTGGGAGCCCGGGCTTCGCTTCCCGAATATTCCCTGCAAACGAATTGGGCGAGCGGCAACGGCAAGCTGTCGCTTGCCGCAAGACCAGGAGGCTTCGCTGTTGATGGTGCGCTAACCGCGGAAAAGATAACGCTCGCCGAACCAGGTTCCAGCACGGCAGAGGATGGCTGGAGCACCGCGCCGTTCCCCTGGCTGCCGCTTCCCGGAGCGGAAGGCAATTTTCAAGTTAGCGCAAAGTCACTTGTCCTCAGGGGCTGGACATTGCCCGATGCCCGGCTGCTGTTATCTTTCGATGCCAAGGGGGCAGACCTTGCAATTGGGGCAAGCCAAGACAAGATCACCTTCAGCGCCAGTGCCTCGCGCGGATATCCGCCGGCCTTTACCTTCAAGGCAAAGCTTGCCGATGCGCCGGCTCGCGAAGTTCTCTCAAGCCTTGCTGGCTATCCCTGGCTCGATGGAAGGATTGCGCTCGATCTCGATGCAACGGCGGCAGGTGCGAACACCGCCGCGCTGATTTCCACCTTTACAGGAAAGCTGTCATTTGCTCTCGCAGGAGGAACGGTCACCGGCTATTCGCTGAAGGACCTTTTGAGCGATTCCGGCAAGGGCTGGCGGGCGGCCCGCGCCGACGCCACGACTGGGGTGCAGATTTCCACGAGCTGCGAAATAGCGGATGGAATTATCGCCCTCAGCATGGCCCGGATCACTGCATCGGACCTCGATGTGGAGGCAGGAGGTGAGATCGACCTGTTGCGCCAGGCACTCGATCTCGCGATCGATGCGAACCGCAGCAAGGACTTGCCAAAGAACCTGATCATTTCCGGTTCCTGGCACGCCCCGGAATTCGGCGTGGCGACGGCCCGGAAAGAACAGGGGCAGGAACCCATGCCCTCGCAAAACTGACCCGATTGAACTGCTGCATTGCCGGGAGCAGAATGGGTCCATGATCCGCGTACAGACCGCAGCATTCGACATTGCCGAAGAGCTTGCAAAATTGAAGGCCGGCAACCACAACATTGGCGGCATCGCCATTTTTGTCGGAACAGTGCGCGATATGAACAATGGCGATGCCGTCTCGGCCATGACGCTGGAACACTATCCGGGCATGACTGAAAAATCGCTTGTGGAGATCGAGAAGGAAGCGCGCTCCCGCTGGCCGCTCGATGCAAGCCTCATTGTCCATCGCGTCGGGCGCATGTTGCCGGGCGAAGACATTGTGCTTGTCATCTGCTGTTCGGCCCATCGCGAGGCAGCCTTCGAGGCCTGTCAGTTCCTGATGGATTGGTTGAAGACCAAGGCCCCCTTCTGGAAACTGGAGGAAGGCGGCGGCAAGTCCACCTGGGTTGATGCGCGCGAAAGCGATGATGCGGCAGCACGGCGCTGGCACCGGCTTTAGCTTGCCGCGCTACTTTTCGAGGCCGCGGCCCTTCTGGCGAACTCTACTGGATGCAATCGTTTTTGCCGCCGCGCTGACACTTGTTGTCTTGATCCTCGATCGCTTCGAAATGATCGATGTGGGCACGGGAAATGCGCGCGCCAAGGATGGAGATTCGCTTGCCCTCAACGATACGGAAGTGCGGCTCTACGGCATTGACGCGCCGGAACTGAACCAGACCTGCGGCAGCAGCAGCGGAGAATATCCCTGCGGACATGATGCGCGGGATGCCTTGCACAATCTGCTGCGCGGCAAGACTATCAACTGCAAATCACTTGAGACCGATCGCTATGGCCGCGCCGTTTCCATCTGCTGGGACGGCAAGCTTGAGATCAACAAGGAAATGGTGCGGCAGGGCTGGGCCGTGGCCTATTTCCGCCACGCGACAGCCTATGCAAAAGCCCAGAAGGAAGCACGCGCGGCCAAACGCGGCATCTGGCAAGGTAAGTTCGAAATGCCGGAGAACTATCGCGCCCGCCACCGGCCTGTGGGTGCCGATATGCTGGGCGAATAACCCCTAAATCCTCACCGCACCCTTACCATCATTGTCGAAGCAGAGGTCGAGCACGCGTTGCAAATCGGCGGCGCGGCGGAAGTCAGGGTCGCTATTCTTGCCCGCAACAATTGCATTGATGAATTTGCGATAGTTGGTTTCTACAGGTTCAGGCTTGATGGCGCGCCAGGCCATGGTGTTCACATCGGCGCCGGTGCAGGCCTTGAGTTCAGTCCAACCTTCGAAATGCTTCACCTCAACTGCGCCCTTGTCGCCATGAATGCGCAGATGCAGCTCATTGTCATGCCCCGTCATGAAGCGCGAGGCCTGCACGATGCCCAGCGCACCATTGGCAAATTCGACTGTCATCACCGCCGAGTCATTGGCATCGAGCGGATATTCACCGATCTTGTCGCCCGGCGCCTTGTGGAAGGTCATGAGCCGGGGCTGGATGGCAACCGGCATTGAATCATTGGCAAAGGCTGCAAAATCAAGAATGTGAATGCCCACATCTCCCAAAACACCTTTAGAACCATGCTTATGCGACAGCCGCCACAGCCACATGGGCAGCGTCTTCCAATCGCCCCAGTGATTGCCGACGAGCCATGACTGCCGATAGCTCGCCTCCACATGCCGGATATTTCCGAGCGTTCCATCCTTCACCAGTTTGCGCGCATGGTGGATGGCAGCCACATTCCGGTAGGTCAGGTTCACCATGTTGATGAGGCCGGCCTTTTCCGCCGTCGTCGCCATCTCATCAGCCAGCGCAAAATTCTCTGCCAGCGGCTTCTCGCAGAAGACATGCTTTCCGGCCTTCAGCAGCTTCATCGTGGTCGGATGATGGATGGCATCCGGCGTCACATTGGCCACGGCATCGAAACGGCCCCAAGCGATGGCCTTGTCCAGGTCCTCGAAACTCTGCTCCATGTGAAATGCCTTGGCGAATTCTGCAGCCCGCCCTGGCACCACATCGCAGGTGGCAACCATTTCAACGCGCTGGTCCTGCGCAAAGGCGGTGGCATGGGCCTTGGCCATATTGCCGGTGCCCAGCACCAGAAGTCTGATCTTGCTCATCCAGAATAGTCCTTAGCGGAAGCCTTCTTCGCCATAGGCATGAAGG
Source organism: Hyphomicrobiales bacterium (assembly GCA_020029455.1). Taxonomy (GTDB): domain Bacteria; phylum Pseudomonadota; class Alphaproteobacteria; order Rhizobiales; family Aestuariivirgaceae; genus Aestuariivirga. The sequence goes on along the minus strand of JAIBJH010000081.1, from coordinate 2,830 downwards.
CTCGGGCCCTTGATCTCAAGAGGAACGGGCGCCTTGTCGTGCGGTACGTTCGGAGCATCGTGAATGCCTGTCCATGCCTTCGCCGGATTGTGCGCCCAGCGCGTGGCATTACGGATCACCTGCAGAACTTGGGCATTATGGAAGGTGGGATAGGCCTCATGGCCCGGGCGGAAATAAAAGATCTTTCCCGCGCCGCGTTGATAAGTGACACCGGAACGAAATACTTCCCCGCCCTCGAACCAGGAAATGAAGACAGTTTCCATTGGTTCAGGGATGGAGAAGGGCTCGCCGTACATTTCCTCATGCTCAATGAGGATTTGATCGGGCAGGCCCGCCGCAATCGGGTGATTGCGATTGAGAACCCAGATGCGCTCATTCTCGCCGGCCTCGCGCCACTTGAGCGCGCAAGGCGTTCCCATGAGCCGCTTGAAGATTTTCGAGAAGTGGCCGGAGTGCAGCACGATCAGCCCCATGCCTTCCCACACGCGTTTTGCCACGCGCTCGACAATCTCGTCCTTCACCTCGCCATGCGCCACATGGCCCCACCACAGCAGCACATCCGTTTCATCAAGCCGCTTCTGTGACAACCCATGCTCCGCATCATCGTCCAAGAGCGCGTGATCGACCTTGAAATCGTCATGGCCCTTGAAGGCATTCTTCAGCGCGCCATGCATGCCGTCCGGATAGATGGAGGCGACAATCTTGTTCTTCTTTTCGTGGCGATGCTCATGCCATATCAAAACATTAAGGGTCATTTCTTTTCTATTCTCTTTCCGTTTTCGTCAAAGCGGTGGATGTGGCCGTCCACGGGCTTGAGATAAACCTTGTCGCCCTTGGCCACCGCCGTGCGGCCATTCTCGCGCGCTGTTATCAGCCCGTGATCGGTCTGCACATAGATAAAGCTGTCGCTGCCGAGGATCTCTGTATATTCGGCCGTTCCGGCAATAGCACCGGCGCTGGACTTGCTGTCGATTTCCAAATGCTCAGGCCTGATGCCAAGCGTCTTGCACTTGGCCTTTTCGGCAGGTGCGCCGGTAACGAAGTTCATCTTGGGTGAACCGATGAAACCCGCCACGAAAAGATTGCCGGGCTTCTCATAAAGTTCCATGGGCGTGCCGACTTGCTCCACCGTGCCAGCCTGCAACACCACGATGCGGTCGGCCAGCGTCATGGCCTCCACTTGATCATGGGTCACATAGATCATGGTGGTCTTCGGCATGTCGCGCTTGAGCTTGGCGATCTCCATTCGGGTCGCAACGCGCAACGCCGCATCGAGATTGGACAACGGTTCATCGAACAGGAACACCTTGGCACCGCGCACGATGGCGCGCCCGATGGCGACGCGCTGGCGCTGCCCGCCCGAGAGGGCTTTCGGCAAACGCGTGAGATAGGGCGTGAGCTGCAGCATATCCGCCACCTTCCCAACCCGCGTTTTGATCTCCTCGCGCCCCACGCCCTGGTTTTCAAGCGCAAAGGAGATGTTCTCGAAGACGCTCATGTGCGGATAGAGCGCATAGGATTGGAACACCATGGCGATGCCGCGCTTGGAAGGCGGTACTTCATTCACCACCGCATGGTCAATCTCCAGCGAGCCGGAAGTGATCGACTCCAGCCCCAGGTTCGTCATCTTGATATCGGCCATGTCAGCCTCCCTTCACAGAGCCGGCCAGGAGGCCGCGGACAAAGTAGCGTTGCAGCGAGAAGAACACGAGTAGCGGAACGATGATGGTAATAAAGGCGGAAGCGGTGAGGATTTCCCAATTGCCGCCGCGTGAACCCAGGAGCGAGTTGAGCTGATAAGTCAGCACTGCCTTGTCCTTTTCGGTTCCGAGGAACACCATGGCGACAAGCAGATCATTCCATACCCATAGGAACTGGAAGATCGCGAATGACGCCAACGCCGGGAATGAGAGCGGCAGGATGATGCGCTTGAAGATCTTGAAGTCATTTGCACCATCAACCTGCGCCGATTCAATCAAGTCGCGCGGAAGTCCGGCGATGTAGCTGCGCAACAAGTAGATGGCGAAAGGAAGTCCAAAGCCCGTATGCGCCAGCCAGATGCCAAGGTAGGTCTTGGGCAGGAAGCCCGTGGCGTTGTAGAGCTTGAGCAGCGGAATCAGTGACATCTGCAGCGGCACGACGAGCAGGCCGACAATGACCGATATCATGAAGGCCCGGCCCGGTATCTTCATCCAAGCCAGCGCGTAAGCTGCAAAGGCGGCAATCAGGATCGGGATTATGGTGGCCGGAATGGTGACGGTGAGCGAGTTGACAAAGGACTGCCCGATGCCTTCCGAGAACAGCACCGTGTTGTAGTTTTCTGTCGTGAACTTTGGCGGCACTGAAGCGACGAAGAACACACGCTGGCCATTGCCATCCTCGAATTTCAAGGGGGAAGTATAGACATATGAACCATCGGCATTGACGGTCATGGTCCGGCCGTCGTCATAGCTCGCAGTGGTACCCGCCGCGAATTCATTGGGTTTCGCCACCCGCGTACCGAAGGCCTTGATGACGCCCCCGCCTTCCACGCCCTCGAACAGGTTTCCGCTGATGACAAACTTGCCGCTTTGCTCGACTTGTTCGGATGTGGGCTTGGTGCGCCCCTGGGCGCTGCGGTCAGCGGTCGAAAGCGCTGTCCACCAGCCGGACGCCGCAATGAGATTTGCATCACGCAGCGACGAGATCAGCAAGCCCGCCGTCGGCAGCGTCCACAGCGTGATGATGATGACGACGGCGAGATTGAGCGCGAATTTTGAAGGCTCAAGCTTGATGCGTTCCCACATGTCAGTGCCCTCCCTTGCGCTCGGCATTGGCCTGGCGAATGTTC